>NZ_MEGP01000020.1:0-176708 GCF_001725555.1 Thiobacillus sp. SCN 63-57
CGAGTCCATGGTGACGGCCACCGCGCACAACATCCGCGCCCTGCTGGATGGCAAGGAACCTGCCGAGAAGGCTACTTGGAACGCAGTCTGCCTGGCCGATTTCGGCGACACCGGGATTGCGTTTGTTGCGCTGCCGCAGATTCCTCCGCGCAACGTCAACTGGTTCTCAGAAGGCAAGTGGGTGCATCTGGCCAAAATCGCGTTCGAGAAATATTTCCTGCGCAAGATCAAGAAGGGAAATGTCGGGCCCTTCTACGAAAACCTCACGTTGCGTGCGCTGGGAATATCGAAACTCAAGGAGTGAGACGAACGTCCGCACGCGATGCGCGTCAGCGTGACGCGTCGTCGGGAGGTTTCCTGTCCGTAGGCTGCAACGCGATCACGCTGGCAGGCGCATCTGGCTTTTGGCGCCCGGCGAGCAGCAGCAGGGCCTGATGGAACTCTCCCGGGAGGCGTTTCATGGTTTCCGCAGCCTGGGGCTGGTAATGCACCACCTCGAACGGCACGCGTTCGTCCAGCGATGCACGCGCCTGGGGATGGAAGTGCTGCCAGGCCAGTTCGACCCAGGCCTTGTTCTGGCCGTCGACGAAAATGAATTCCTCCGCATCCAGCACGGCCAGGTACTGCAGGCTGCGAATCGGCACGAACAGGCATTTTCCCGCCCGCGCCAGCAGCGTGTGTGCAAGGTTGTAGGTGGCGGCGGGAAGAAATGCCGGCAAGCGTGCGATTTCCTGTTCGCGATAGAAACGTTCTTCCATGGCGTTACGTTAGCAGTCCGGTACCCGGTTGGTTAAGCATTTTTTGCACACGTACCTGTGTACGGGCGAGGCATGAAGCATGTCTGTGGGAATCATGCGCCCTTGAGGCAAAATAGGGATCAGACATCCCGACCGCAATCACCATGAACGATCCCACTCCTGCCCACGGGCCGGGCCTGATTTTCGATACCCATCTGGAGCATTTCGATCACGACGTGATCGAAGCCTCGCATACGCTTCCCATCCTGGTCGATTTCTGGGCCGACTGGTGCCCGCCTTGCCGTGCGTTGACCCCCGTGCTCGAACGTGTCGTCGCGCACCATGCCGGCAAGATCCACATGGCCAAGGTCGAAGTCGACGAAGGCGACAACATGAAGCTTGCCGGACGCTACGCCTTGCGCGGTTTCCCCACCGTCCTGCTGTTCGTCAAGGGCGAGATCGTCGGGCGTTTCTCCAGTGCCCATCCCGAGCATTGGGTGCGTGAGTTCATCGCCGAGCACACCGATATTGAGTGACACACGCATCGTGCTCGACACCAATGTGGTGCTCGATCTGTTGCATTACGACGATGCGGTGGCGCGCCCCCTGCTGCATGCGCTGGAAGCGGGGCGCGTACGCTGCGTGGTGACGAGCGCCACGCTCGACGAGTGGCGGCGCGTACTGACGTATCCGGCGTTTGGGCTGGATTCGGCGCGTCAGGCAGCGCTGTATGCGCGCTATCAAGCCCTGGCCGTGTTGGAGCCGGCAACTGTCGTCGCAGACCTGCCGCGTTGTCGTGATCCAGACGACCAGAAATTCATCGAGTTGGCCACCACGGCCCGTGCGCAAGGGCTGGTCAGCAAGGATCGTGCGGTGCTCCGCTTGCGTCGCCACTGTGTGGCGCATTTTCGGATCATGCTCCCGGCGGAAGCGGTGTGCTGGTTGACGGATAGGCTTAATTGTCCTGCGGCCGGAACCGCTGTCGCGCCGCTTCGCTGACCGCCAGTACGGCTGGATGACTCAGCCGCCGTTCCACCGAAATGGCAAAAAAACGTTCGCGTATCTCCTGCGTCCGTCCTAGCTCGATTACCTCGTATTGCCGCATCACGTCCTGAACGGTGGTAATCGGTACCGGAAACACGCCGGCTCCGGCTTGGCCGAAGGCGCTCATCAGCGCGCTGTCGTCGAATTCGCCGACGACGGTGGGCTGGATATCCTTGCGTTCGAGCCAGCGCAACAACGGCACGCGCAGTGCGCTGTCTTCGCCCGGAATCAGGAACGGAACGCCATGCAGGTTGGCGGGGAAGGCCGCTTCCAGTGTGTCGGCGATCGCGCGCGCGGCCAGAAAGGCGATGCCGCATTCCCCCAGCGGATGGCTGTAGCCCTTGATGTCCATCGTGGAGGGGAGGGGGCGGTCGGCCAGCACCATGTCGAGCCGGTGGATGGACAGCTCGGCGGCGAGTTGTTCCAGCCGGTCTTCCCGGCACACCAGCTTGACTGGCTCGGCCAGTGCCAGCGCAGGGGCCAGCAACTGGTAGGCGATCGCCTTCGGCACGACGTCTGCGATGCCCACCCGGAACGGATGGGCACGAGGTGCGAGGCGGTTTTGCAGGGCGTTTTCCAGTTCGGCGCCGACCTGGAAAATGTCGTCGGCGTAGATCAGCGCGGTACGTCCGGCATCGGTCAGTTCCAGCCGTCGCCCACTGCGCCGGAACAACGCCACGCCCAGGCGTTCCTCGAAGGCGCTGATCTGTCCGGACAGCGTCTGAGGGGTCAGATGCAGCTTCTCGGCGGCGCGGTTGAGCGCGCCCGCCTTGGCAACGGTACGGAAGTAATACAAATGCTTGTAATTGAGCATGGTGTCGAAATGATTCGATAAAACGGAACAATAGCATTATAAAAATCGAATTTTATTGTTCTTCTTCCAGCTATATTCTCCACTTGTATGTCATGCAATGGCCCTCAGTCCGACCGGGCAGGGTTAAAGGAGAACATCATGAAACGTATTGTCTTGTTCCTCGCCACCAACCTGGCGATCGTGCTGGTGCTGTCGTTCACCATGCGCATCCTGGGCGTCGAGCCCTACCTTACCGAGAACGGGCTGAACCTGGGTTCGCTGTTGGTCTTTGCCGCCGTGATGGGCTTTGGCGGTTCGTTCATCTCGCTGGCGATTTCCAAGTGGATGGCAAAGAAATCGATGGGCGTGCGGGTGATCGAGACGCCGTCGAACTCGACCGAGTTCTGGCTCATGGAGACCATCCGCAAATACGCGGCGGACGCCGGGATCAAGATGCCGGAAGTCGGCATTTACGATGCGCCCGACGTCAACGCCTTCGCTACCGGCATGACCCGGAACAGCTCGCTGGTCGCCGTGTCCTCCGGCCTGCTGCGGCAGATGACGCGCGAGGAAGCGGAGGCCGTGCTGGGCCATGAAATCGCCCACGTCGCCAACGGTGACATGGTCACGCTGGCCCTGATCCAGGGCGTGGTGAACACCTTCGTGATGTTCCTGTCGCGCGTGATCGGCCATACCGTCGACCGTGTCGTGTTCAAGAACGAGGAGGGCCACGGTCCGGCGTTCTTCGTCACCATGATCGTGGCCGAACTGGTACTGGGCATCCTGGCATCGATTATCGTCATGTGGTTCTCGCGCCAGCGTGAATTCCGCGCCGACCGCGGCGGCGCCAGCCTGGCCGGGCGCGGTGCCATGATCGCGGCGCTGGAGCGCCTCAACAGCCTGCATCCGCACCCGCTGCCCGACAAGATGGCGGCCTTCGGCATCGCCGGCGGCAGCCCGCAGGGCTGGAAGCGCCTTTTCATGACGCACCCGCCGCTGGAAGAGCGCATCGCCGCCCTGCGCGCGGTGCAGTAAGCAGGCGGACCGAGGAAAAACATGGACGCTGTCCTGCATATTGGCGAACCCTGGATGTGGGTAGCCTTCGTCGGCTTTGTGTTGGCGATGCTGGCCGTCGACCTGTTCCTGGTCGGCGGCAACAAGGCGCATAAGGTCGGCTTCAGAGAGGCGGCAGCGTGGTCGGTCGTGTGGGTTTCGCTCGCGATGCTGTTCAACCTCGGCCTGTGGTGGTATCTCAAGGGCGTGCATGGCAGCGAGGTGGCCGACGCCAAGGCGATGGAGTTCCTGACTGGCTACCTGATCGAGAAATCGCTCGCGGTCGACAACATCTTCGTCTTCCTGATGATCTTCGGCTTCTTCGCCGTGCCGGCGGAGTTTCAGCGGCGCGTGCTGATCTACGGTGTGGTCGGCGCGATCGCGATGCGCGCCGTGATGATCCTGGCAGGCGCCTGGCTGGTGCAGGAGTTCCACTGGATTCTCTATGTGTTCGGTGCCTTCCTCGTCGTCACCGGCATCAAGATGCTGATGTTCGCCGAGGCCGAGCCGGACCTCGGCAAGAACCCGATGCTCAACTGGATCAAGCGGCACATGCGGCTGACGCCGGATTACCGCGGCGAGAAATTCTGGGTGCGGGAAAACGGCGTGCGGCTGTTCACCCCGCTGTTCCTGGTGCTGGTCATGATCGAGCTGTCGGACGTGATTTTCGCGGTCGATTCGATCCCGGCGATCTTCGCGATCACCACCGATCCTTTCATCGTGTTCACGTCCAATATCTTCGCTATCCTCGGATTGCGTGCGATGTATTTCATGCTGGCCGGCATGGCGGACCGCTTTCATCTGCTCAAATATGGTCTGGCCATGGTGCTGGTGTTCGTGGGAACCAAGATGCTGATCGTCGATGTCTATAAAATCCCGGTAGGCCTGTCGCTCGGCATCGTGGGCCTCATTATCGCCAGCTTCATGTTTGCCAGCCTGTGGGTGACGCGAAAACCGGCTACTCCAGGCTGAAACCGGGCGACGAACGCGCGAGAGGCTTCGCCGCCTGTTGTTGGACTCCGGCGCCGGCGCACAACTGAAGTACCCTTGCAGGGATCATGGCTGAAGGGCAATCATGCCGACTTATACCGATTCCCCCCTGGCCCGACGGATCGTGGGATTTGCGTTCCTGGTCTCGATATTCGGGCTGACCATCTGGGTGCTGTCGCCCTTTCTTGCGGCCCTGGCCTGGGCAGGGATCCTCGCGTACGTGACCTGGCCGCTCCATCAGTGGGTGTGCCGTCGAATGCCGGGACGCGACAATCTCGCCGCGCTGTTAATGACGCTGGGGGTGACGGCGACCCTGTTGCTGCCGCTGGTGTGGGTGATGTTCACGGTGGCGGCCGATGTGGTGGCGGCTTCGGCGACGCTCACGCAGTTTGCCGTTCATGGGCTTCCACCTTTGCCCGCCGGGATGCGCAACTGGCCGGGCGGAGCGTGGCTGGCCGAGCAGTACCAGCGTGTCCAGGCCGATCCGGCCTGGTTGCATGCGCAGTTCGATGCGCTGGGCCTGACGAATACGGTCGCGCTGAAATCGCTGGCGGGGGGCGTCGGGCGCAATGTGGCGAAATTCGGCCTCGCGGTGTTCGCGCTGTTCTTCCTGTATCGCCACGGCGTCAGCGTGCTGGCGCAGTTTCGCGGCGTGGCCACGCGCTGGCTGGGCGAAGCGGCGCGCGGCTACATCCAGGCGGTCGGCGTGACCGTGCGGGCCGTGGTGTTCGGTATCGTACTCACCGCGCTGGCACAGGGCACGCTTGCCGGGCTGGGTTACTGGGTGGCGGGACTTGCCGCGCCCGCTCTGTGGGGCGTGATTACCGCGCTGGTGTCGCTGATCCCCTTCGTCGGCCCGGTGGTGTGGATCGGGCTGTCCCTGACCCTCCTGGCGAATGGCGAGACCGGTGCCGCGCTGGGCCTGTTCCTGTGGGGTGCGCTGGTGGTGAGTTGGGTCGACAATCTGATCCGCCCGCTCGTCATCAGCGGGCCGACGCAGATCCCCTTCCTGCTGGTATTCCTGGGCGTGCTGGGCGGCCTGCATGCCTTCGGTCTGATCGGGCTGTTCCTGGGCCCTGTGTTGCTTGCGGTATCGGTCGGAATCTGGCGTGAATGGCTGGGACATGCACGTCCGGATTGAGGTTGAGGTATCCTTGCCAGTCACTTGACCGTAACGCCCATGAATCCCGCCAAAGACCGGTTATTCGCGCGACTGGCACTCAACGTGCTGGGTGTGTTCGAGGCCATCGGCCTCATCGTCATCACGCTTGCCACGCTGGTCGCCGGCGTGTTCGAAGTCAATGCCATGATTGCGGCCAGGACGGTGGCGCTGGGCGATCTGCTGCTGCTATTTCTGTATCTGGAAGTCCTTGCCATGGTGGGGGTGTACTTTCGGTCCGGACAGTTGCCGGTGCGCTTTCCCATCTATATCGCCATCGTGGCGTTGGCGCGTTATCTGGTGCTGGACATGAAAAGCCTCGATGCATGGCGCATGCTGGGCGTGACGGCGGCGATGCTGCTACTGGCCATTTCTGTGCTGGTGATCCGCTATGGTCATATCCGCTTCCCGTATGACGAACATCCAAAGGACAGAGATTCGCAACCATGAATACCAAAATGACCTATGCCGGTTTCTACAATGACAAGCACGGCGTCACCATGCTGGCGCGCGTCGTGCTCGATGGCTGGCTGTTCGGCTTCATCCCCGAGAGCGAGGATTGTGCCGGCTGGCAGCTCGGACAAATGCAGGCCTTGACGGAAAAAATCGAGGCCGAGTGGGATAAGTACGGCAACCTGCCGAGCCGTCTGCCGCCCGATCTGCGTGAGCGCCACACCGCCCTCTACAAGATGGCCACGGAACGCGCACGCGAAATGGGCTGGGATCCCGAGCTCGGCGAAGACGAATAAACCCCGGCGGGGATGCCCCTGCCGCCTGCCAACCTGCCTGCCGCCCCTGATGGAACTCACCCCGCCGTTGTTGCAACTTGCCACCCAGGCGCTCGATCTGGTGCTGGACTTCAATCGCCCAGCCGATGCCGTACTGTCGGCGTTTTTCCGCGAGCATAAGAAGCTTGGCTCGCACGACCGTGCATTCGTGGCCGAAGCCGTATTCGGCGTATTGCGGCGCTATCGCTATCTGTCGGTGGTGGTGCCGGCGGCCAATCCGCGCACGCTGATCATCGCCTGGCTGATCAAGGTGCGCGGCATGAGCGGAGCGACACTGGAGAAATTCGCCAAGCCCGAGCTGATCGATCACATCCGTAACGCCAAAACGGACGACCTGCCGCTGGCTGTGGCGGCGGAACTGCCCGACTGGGTGGTCGAGAAACTGCAGGCGTCGATGAACGATGCCGACATCCTTGCGCTCGGCCGGGCCCTGCAGCAGCCGGCGCCGCTCGACGTGCGGGTGAACGCGCACAAGGCGAGCCGCGACACCGTGCTGGCGCAGCTGCGCGAGGCAGGCTTCAAGGTCGAGGCGACGCCGTATTCGCCGTGGGGCATCCGCTTCAAGGACCATCCGGCGATCAACCGCCATCCGCTGTTTCTCGACGGCAGCCTCGAAGTGCAGGACGAGGGCAGCCAGCTGCTGGCCCTGCTGCTGGGGGCGCGGCGCGGCGAAATGGTGTGCGATTTCTGTGCCGGCGCCGGCGGCAAGACGCTCGCGATCGGCGCGATGATGGCATCGACCGGCCGCCTGTATGCCTTCGACGTGGCGGAAAAGCGCTTGGCCAACCTGAAGCCGCGGCTGGCGCGCTCGGGCCTGTCCAACGTGATGCCACAGCTGATTGCCTCCGAGAACGATACCCGGGTGAAGCGCCTGGCCGGCAAGCTCGATCGCGTGCTGGTCGACGCGCCGTGTTCCGGCCTCGGTACCCTGCGCCGCAACCCCGACCTGAAATTCCGCCAGTCGCCCGACAGCGTGACGGAACTGACCCGCAAACAGGCGGCCATCCTGCGCGCAGCAGCGAAGCTGCTGAAACCCGGGGGGCGGCTGGTCTATGCCACCTGCAGCCTGTTGCCGGAGGAAAACGAGGCCATTGTCGAGACGTTGCTGGCGGAAGGCGGATTTACCCTGTTGCCGGTCAACGAGCTGCTGGCGCAACACAAGATCGACCTCGATACGGGCAGCATGCTGAAATTGTCGCCTGCCTTGCACGGCACAGACGGTTTCTTCGCGGTCGTCCTGGTCAAAACCGCGGCTTGACCCATCCGGGCTTTGCAGTTATCAATGCGGCGTTTCCTCCGGCCGGTTCGATACCCTTGACATGGTAGCCACGCCCTTCCATCCCGATGTGCTCGGCACGCTGTGCGGCCTGTTCCGCGCGCGCGTCGACGCGACGCCGGATCAGGTGGCCTATCGTCAATTCGACGAGGCGAACGCGACCTGGGTGGGTTTCACCTGGTCGCAGGTGGCGGCCGAGGTGGCGCGCTGGCAGTCCGCGCTGGTGAAGGAGGGGCTGGCCCCAGGCGATCGCGTGGCGGTGATGCTGAAGAACAGCGTCGAGTGGGTGATTTTCGACCAGGCCGCGCTGGCGCTGGGTCTGGTCACGGTGCCCCTGTATCTCGACGATCGTCCGGAAAGTGCGGCCTATATCCTCAACCATTCCGGCGCCAGGCTGCTGCTGGTCGAAGGCAAGTTCCAACACAAGAAACTGGCCGAGATCGCAGGATCGGCGACGACGCTGCAACACATCGTCAGCCTCGTTCCACCTGAAAACGGACTGGTGAACTGGAGCACGCGCTTTGTCGTGGCAGCCGATTGGCTCGCAGCGGCGGCCGGCACGCCCGTGCCCGAACGCCATCTCACCTCCGATCTGCTCGCCAGCATCGTCTACACCTCGGGCACGACCGGGCGACCCAAGGGCGTGATGCTGACGCACGACAATTTGCTGTGGAATGCGTTCTATGCCTCGCAATGCACCGATTTCGACCCGCACGAGGTCTTTCTGTCGTTTCTGCCCATGTCGCACACGCTGGAGCGCACCGGCGGGTATTACCTGCCGATGCTGATCGGCGCCGAGGTCGCCTATGCACGTTCCATTGCCCAGCTGGCGCAGGATCTGCAGACCATTCGCCCGACCGTTCTGATTTCGGTGCCGCGCATCTACGAACGGATGTACGGACGCATCCAGGACAGCCTGGAAAAGAAGGGACTGCTCGCCAGACAGGTATTCAAACTTGCGGTACAGGTCGGCTGGCGGCGCTTCGAGCTCAGCCAGGGACGGGCACGATGGAGTCCGGAGCTGCTGCTGTGGCCCCGGCTCGAGAAGCGTGTGTCAAGCAACATCACGGAAAAACTGGGCGGCCGGCTGAAACTGGCGATTTCGGGCGGGGCGGCGCTCTCGCCGGAAATCGCACACATGTTCATCGGCCTGGGCGTGCCGATCATCCAAGGCTATGGACTGACCGAAACCAGCCCGGTGGTATGCGTCAACCGCCCGGAGTCCAACATCCCGTCCAGCATCGGCCCGCCGCTGCCTGGCATCGAGGTGAAGATCGGCGACGACGCCGAACTGCTTACGCGCAGCCGCTGCGTCATGCGCGGCTACTGGCAGGACGAGGCCGCCACCCGCGCCATGATCGACAGCGAGGGTTGGCTGCACAGCGGCGACCAGGCCACGGTGGATGCCTGGGGTCACTACCACATCACCGGGCGCCTCAAGGACATCATCGTGCTGAACAACGGCGAGAAGGTGCCGCCGACCGACATGGAATCTGCCATCCTGCTCGACCCGCTGTTCGAACAGGTGATGGTCGTCGGCGAAGGCAAACCCTATCTGGCCGCACTGACCGTACTCAACGAGGAACATTGGCAGGAATTTGCCGCGCATCTCAACGTCGATCCCAACCATCCCGGGGCTTTGCGCGATCCCAAGGTGATGAAGGCGCTGACCCACCGCGTGGCGCACCATCTCAAGCATTTTCCCGGCTATGCCCAGATCCGCCGACTGCATCCCGAGCTCAAGCCATGGACACTGGAGGACGGCCTCCTGACGCCCACCCTCAAGATCAAACGCAACCAGGTACTCGACCGCTACCGCGCGACGGTCGAGGCCATGTATGCTGATTTCGCACGCTGACCACATAAAACCGATTAGGGAGATACTTCATGCCTTCGTTTCCTCGTAAACAATTGATGCTCGGCCTGGCACTGGCCGGGTTCGCCGACCTGGGCCAAGCCGCCGGCTTTGCGTTGGTCGAACAGAACGCCAGCGGCCTGGGCAATGCCTATGCCGGCCAGGCCGCCAGTGCGCAGGATGCCAGCACGATATTTTTCAATCCGGCGGGAATGACGCTGCTGCCGGATGCGCAATTGGTCGTCGCGGGCCACCTGATCCAGCCCTCCGCCAAGTTCTCGGGGACGTTCAGCGCGCCAGTCGGCGGCGGGCAGGGCGGGGATGCCGGCGGGTTGGCGTTCGTGCCGAACCTGTATTTCGCGCTTCCCCTCACGTCGAGTGTCAGCCTAGGTGTAGGGATCAATGCGCCATTCGGCCTCAAGACCGATTATGACGCTGGCTGGGTCGGCCGCTTCCAGGCCCTCAAGTCCGACCTCAAGACGATCAACGTCAACCCGTCGATCGCCTGGAAACTCAATGATCGACTGTCGCTGGGGCTGGGGTTGGACGTCCAGCGTGTTGAAGCCACCTTGTCGAACAACATCTCGCCCCTCGCGCCAGGCTCCCTGATGACGGTCAAGGGGGACGACTATGGCTGGGGTTATAACCTGGGTGCGTTGTGGCAGGCTACCCAGGATACGCGTGTCGGCCTGGCGTATCGCTCCGAGGTGGATTACAAGTTGAAAGGAACGCTGTCATCAAATGTTACTTTGCCCTTACCGCCAAGCGGTGACGTGACTGCCGATGTCACCATGCCGGCTAGCGCTTCCCTGAGCGTTTTTCACAAGCTCTCGCCCAAGGTGGATCTGCTGGCCGATGTCACGTGGACTGGCTGGAGTGCATTCGATCGCCTTGCTGTTGTGTATACGTCAATTGCCTACCCGCTACCTGCAACCCAGGAAAACTGGCACGACAGCTGGCGTTACTCGATTGGCGCAACGTGGCACAGGGATGCCGCCTGGAGTTGGCGCGCGGGGGTGGCCTATGACGAAACACCGGTTCCGGACGCCTACCGTACTCCACGCATTCCTGACGAGAGCCGCACGTGGCTTGCGCTGGGTGGCCAATATCGCTTGGACAAGAAGAACATGGTCGATTTCGGATTTGCCCACCTGTTCGTCAAACAGGCAAGCATCCACAGTACGACGGCGACGGGCACGTTAAATGGGAAGTACGACAACTACGTCAACATCCTTTCGGCGCAGTTCACGCACAATTTCTGACCTTGGACCGCCCCATCCCCTTTGACAACCTTCTGACGCGCCTGATCGACGACAGTAAAAACGTCGATCTATTGTGGCAGATGGGCGTGTTGGCAGCGTGCGCCCTCGTGGCTTGGGGTGCGATGCGCCTGATCGCCCCCTTTCTTGCGAAGACCGATACCGTCTGGCACGCCGGCTTGCGCAGGGTGGGGTTTCCGCTCTTCATGCTGCTGGCGTTGCTGCTCGGGCGCGACCTGGCCCATCACTGGCTGGCCCATACGCACCTGCTGAACCTGGCTGTGCCGCTATTGCTGGCGCTGGCGGGTGTGCGGCTGGTGGTCTATGCGTTGCGTTACGCGCTCAAGCCGCGCGCATCACTCAAGCTGTGGGAACGCACGGCCGCCTGGCTGATCTGGGGGGCGTTTGCGCTGCACATCACCGGCCTGCTGCCGCGCATCCATGCAGCCATGGAGGCGCTCTCGTTCCAGTCGGGCGACCATCGCTTCTCGCTGTGGCTGCTGTTCCAGGCTGCGGCGGTCATCATAGCGGCGCTCATCATTGCCCTGACGCTGGCGCGCGTGGTCGAGAACCGCCTGATGGGCATCACGCAGATGAACCTGTCGCTACGCATGGCCTTGTCCAAAGCTGCGCGCACCGTACTGTTGATTTTGGCCGTGCTGGTGGCCTTGCCGGCAGTGGGGATCGATCTCACGGTGTTGTCGGTGTTCGGTGGGGCGCTCGGGGTGGGGATCGGCTTCGGCCTGCAAAAAGTCGCCAGCAACTACATTTCCGGATTCATCATCCTGCTCGACCGCTCGGTGCGCATCGGCGACCTGGTGACGGTCGACAACAAATATGGCCAGGTCAGCCAGATCAATACGCGCTACACGCTGCTGCGGGCACTCGACGGTACCGAAACCATCGTGCCGAACGAGACGCTGATCACCCAGACGGTTGTCAACCATTCGCTGTCCAAGCCCAACGTGAGGATCGCATTGCCGGTCCAGGTGTCCTACGATACGGACCTGGAGCAGGCCGAGGCCTTGATGCTGGAAGCGGCGAACAGTCATGTCCGGGTGGTGCATGATGAGCCGGACAGCCCGCCCAGGGTGTTTTTGAAGGAGTTTGCCGATAATGGCGTTCTTCTGGAGTTGGCTGTATGGATCCGCGACCCCAGCGAGGGACAGAACAATCTGCGTTCGGACATCAACTGGGCGATCTGGCGACGTTTCAAGGCTGCCGGCATCGAGATTCCCTTTCCGCAACGCGTCGTGCATATGGCGACCCCGTCTTCGATTGATAATAATCCTTGATTTTTATGGGGTTTATCCGTAGATTACCGGACGATATTGTCCTTTTTTGGAACTCTGAACCATGCAATTAGGCTTGTTGAATTTACCCTGGTGGGGATATGTGTTGGTCGCGCTCGGCCTGACGCACATCACCATCGCCGCTGTCACCATTTTTCTGCACCGTTCGCAGGCGCACCGCGCCGTCGATCTGCACCCCGTTATCAGCCATTTCTTCCGTTTCTGGCTGTGGATGACCACTGGCATGGTCACCAAGGAATGGGTCGCCATCCACCGCAAGCACCACGCCAAGTGCGAAACGCCCGAAGACCCGCACAGCCCGCAGACGCGTGGCATCAAGAAGGTCTTCTGGGAAGGCTCCGAGTTGTATCGCGCCGAGGCCAAAGTGACCGAAACGCTGGAAAAATACGGCCACGGCACGCCCGACGATTGGATGGAGCGTAATGTCTACAGCCGTCACTCGGCAGCGGGCATTTGGACGATGATGGCGATCAACCTCGCCCTGTTCGGTCCCCTCGGTCTGACCATCTGGGCCGTGCAGATGGCGTGGATCCCGGTCACCGCCGCCGGCATCATCAACGGCATCGGCCACTACTGGGGCTACCGCAATTTCGCCAGCGAGGATGCCAGCACCAACATCGTCCCGTGGGGCATCCTGATCGGCGGCGAGGAACTGCACAACAACCACCACGCCTACGGCACCTCGGCGCGGTTGTCGAACAAATGGTACGAGTTCGACATCGGCTGGCTCTATATCAAGCTGATGTCCTATGTGGGTCTCGCCACCATCCGCAAGGTCGCGCCGACGGTGAAATGGCAGCCCGCCAAGCCACTGTGCGACCTCGACACGCTGCAGGCCGTCATCACCCATCGCTACGACGTGATGACGCGCTTCGTGAAGAGCGTGCGCGCGGACAGCAAGGCCGAGATTGCCAAGCTGAAGGCCGGCGCGAACCTGCCGCAGAACTGGAACTTCGACAGCTTCCGCCGCTGGCTGCACAAGGAGCCGGCCGAGCTGGCCGCGTCCGACAAGGCCGAGCTCGACACGCTGCTGGGCAAGAGCGAGCGTCTGCAAACGGTCTATCGCATGCGCCAGGAACTCGCCGCCATCTGGGGACGTTCCACCGCCAGTCGGGAGCAATTGCTCGACCAATTGCAGGCTTGGTGCAAACGCGCCGAAGAAAGTGGCATCCAGTCGCTGAAGGATTTCTCGGTGCGCCTGCGCTGTTATGCCTGATGCCGAACGGGTGGCCTGCGGGCCATCCCGTCGAAGGCCAATAAAAAACCCGCCGATCGGCGGGTTGTACATCACATGCTTACGAGCCTTGGGATCGAACTTGCTGATCTCCATTTTCTCGGGCATGGTCTTCTTGTTCTTGGTGGTGGTGTAGAAGTGGCCGGTGCCCGCAGTGGACTCCAGCTTGATCTTTTCGCGTCCGCCTTTAGCCATGATTTTGCTCCTTAAACCGCTTCGCTAGATTAAATGGCTTCGCCGCGGGCACGCAGGTCGGCCAGAACGGACTCGATGCCGTTCTTGTCGATGGTGCGCAGGGCAGCATTGGACAAACGCAGACGAACCCAGCGGTTCTCGCTCTCGACCCAGAACCGGCGGTATTGCAGGTTGGGCAGAAAACGACGCTTGGTTTTATTGTTGGCGTGGGAAACGTTGTTTCCGACCATGGGCTTCTTGCCCGTAACGACACATACGCGAGCCATGACGCTGCTCCAGAATTGAGGGTTAACCGGTGGGGTTAACAATGAGGGTTAACCCGAGAACCGCGATTTATATCACAGCTTGCAAGCGCGAGGCAAGTTTGGCACACCCTCAAAGATGGCCGGATTCCATGAACGACAGGGAAGACGCGCCCGCCACGATGAAATGGTCGAGCACGCGCACGTCCACCAGAGCCAGCGCGTCCGCCAGTTTCCGGGTGAGGCTGCGGTCGGCGGGACTGGGTTCGGCCACGCCGCTGGGATGGTTGTGTGCCAGGATCAGCGCCGCGGCATTGTGTGAGAGCGCGCGCTTGATGATCTCGCGCGGATAGACGCTGGTTTGCGTCAGCGTGCCGCGAAACAGTTCTTCCACGGCGATCACCCGGTTCTGGGCGTCGAGAAATACGCAGCAGAAGACTTCATACTCCTTGCCGCGCAGGATCAGCCGCAGATAGTCGCGCACGGCGGTGGGCGAGGTCAGGGCGTCACCCGCCTGCATGTCCTCGGCCAGGGTGCGGCGTGCCATTTCCATCACCGCCTGCAGCAGCGCAAATTTGGCTTCGCCGACGCCGGGCGCTTCGCAGGCGGCTTTTCTGCCGGCGCGGCACAACCCGCCCAGACCGCCGAAGCGTTCGATCAGTTCGCGCCCGAGGTCGACCGCACTTTTGCCGACGACCCCCGTGCGCAGGAAAACCGCGACCAGTTCGGCATCGGTCAGCGCAGCGGCACCCTGCTTCAGCAGTTTCTCGCGCGGGCGCGCATCTTCCGGCCAGTCCCGAATCGCCATGATTCCTCCCCTCCCGTAGAATGTGCCATTTTCATGGAAAGCGGGCAGGGAATCGAGACCGTGACGCTGGCAGGCAAGAAAATCATTCTGGGGGTGACCGGCGGCATCGCGGCCTACAAGGCCGCCGAGTTGTGTCGCCTGCTGGTCAAGGCCGACGCCGAGGTGCAGGTGGCGATGACCGCTGCCGCGCAGAAGTTCGTCACGCCGCTCACCTTCCAAGCGCTGTCCGGCAAGCCGGTGCTGACCTCCTTGTGGGACGCCGCCAGCGGCGACGGCATGGCGCACATTCACCTGTCGCGCGACGCCGACCTGATTCTGGTGGCGCCGGCCTCGGCCGATTTCCTGGCGAAACTCGTTCACGGCCGGGCTGACGATCTCTTGACGACCTTGTGTCTGGCGCGCACCTGCAAACTGGCGGTGGCGCCGGCGATGAACCGCGAAATGTGGACGGCGGCTGCGACCCAGCGCAATCTTGCGCAATTGCGCGATGACAGCGTGCAGGTGCTGGGGCCGGCTGCAGGCGAACAGGCCTGCGGCGAAACCGGTCTTGGACGCATGCTGGAGCCGGCCGACATCGCAGTCGCGTTGCATGGCCTGTTGGGGAAGGGCGGGCTGGCAGGCAAGCGGGTCGTGATCACAGCCGGCCCCACCTTCGAAGCGATCGATCCGGTGCGCGGCCTGACCAACCTGAGTTCCGGCAAGATGGGCTACGCGGTTGCCCAGGCCTCGGCCGAGGCGGGCGCCGAGGTATGCCTGGTCTCGGGGCCGACCTGCCTTGCCATGCCGGCAGGCGTGCGTCGGGTCGATGTGCAAAGCGCAGCCGAAATGCGCGATGCCGTACTGCGCGAATTGCCGTGCGACGTATTCATCGCAGTGGCAGCGGTGGCCGATTACCGGGTGGAGGCGGCGGCATCGCAGAAGATCAAGAAAAGTGCTGCGGGGCTGACGCTGAATCTGGTTGCCAACCCCGACATCCTGGCCGAAGTGGCCGCCTTGCCCGACGCGCCTTTCTGCGTGGGCTTCGCCGCTGAGACCGAGCGGCTGGCCGAACATGCCGAGTCCAAACGCCTGAAGAAGAAGCTACCGCTGCTGGTCGGCAACCTGGCGCAGGACACGCTCGGCCAGGACAGCGCCGAGTTGGTGCTGCTCGACGATCAAGGCAGGCATCCGCTCTCGCGTGCCGACAAACTCACCCAGGCGCGCCATCTGGTCCGCCATCTCGCAACCCTGCTCAACTGACGAAATTCCGACGAAAATGAAGATGGATGTGAAGATTCTCGACGCCCGCCTGCGCGATCAGCTGCCACATTACGCCACACCGGGTGCCGCGGGGCTCGATCTGCGCGCCTGTATCGATGGTCCAATCGTACTGGCGCCAGGCGAAACCCGGCTGATTCCGACCGGCATGGCGATCCATCTGGCCGACCCGGGCTATGCCGCGCTGATCCTGCCGCGTTCCGGTTTGGGCCACAAGCATGGCATCGTGCTGGGCAACCTGGTGGGGCTGATCGACTCCGATTATCAAGGCCAGCTCATGGTGTCCGCCTGGAATCGCGGGCAGCAGGCGTTCGAACTGACACCGATGGAGCGGCTTGCCCAGCTCGTCATCGTCCCGGTCATGCAGGCCGAATTCAACGTGGTGGAAGCGTTTTCAAGCAGTGAGCGCGGCGAGGGTGGATTCGGCAGCACGGGCCGACAGTAGTGTCGGAAATTTTTACATATCGATAAAAGACGCACCCGGCAGGCGGGCCTGTCGGGTGCGTGCACATCAGGGCATGGAATTTGCTGCATCAAGACCATGTCGGCGGATTGCCTGGAGTCTGGGCGTCCGTCATTGCGGAGAACAAATACTAAGAGGTTGGAGCCGGCTGGCGCAGTCATGCCCCATACGTCGATATCACGGTTTGGCCTGATCCTAGCTGCAGCGTTGGTGCTGCTGGCCGGGCTCGTCACATCCGCGATTTTTCTGACGCGGCCACAGGCACAAACGGTGCCGGAAGAACTGGGCAAACCCGTGATGGCGGCGCAGATCGAGTTTCTTGCCGATGCCATGAAGCGCAGTGCCGCACGGATCGCGGCGCATCCGCAGACACTGGCGTGCTTTGCCAGCGCGTCGCCCGACGTGTGCCAGGCACAGGCAGCCAACCTGCAAGCGCTGAATCAAGACGCGACCGTGTTGTTCGTCACGGAAGGCCAGCGCCAGTTATTGCCCGGTTTCCTGCCGGGCGACACACGGAAGCTGTTGGCCAACGCCGGACGTGGCGGAAGCGGGGCGACCGCCACCGCTACCTTCAATCTCTCTCTCTCGCATCCGGTAACGGGGGCTGACGGCAAGCGTCTTGGCTATGTCATCGTCGAACAGAGCGTGCCGCAGCTGCAGGCGCTGTTCGATACCCTGCCGTTGCCGGACGCCGCCGCCTATGCCGAATTGCAGCAAAGTGGGAGCGGCGACTCCGCCATGGTGCTGATGCGGCGCGGCAACCAGGCGATCAAGCGGAACGTCCGTCCCACTCTCATCGCGTTGGCCGGCACGCCCTGGCAGATTGCTGTA
This sequence comes from Thiobacillus sp. SCN 63-57, assembly GCF_001725555.1. Lineage (NCBI taxonomy): Bacteria > Pseudomonadati > Pseudomonadota > Betaproteobacteria > Nitrosomonadales > Thiobacillaceae > Thiobacillus > Thiobacillus sp. SCN 63-57. The sequence continues at coordinate 17,298 of NZ_MEGP01000020.1, forward strand.
TGGCGGCCGGTGACGCCGGTGGTCGAGAGTATCGCGCCTTACCTGCTGGGCTGGCTGGTGGCCAGTCTGGTCATCGCCATCCTGGTGGCGGCCACCATTCTGGCGGTGCGCAACCGGGTTGCCGACAATCTGCGCATGCTGGTGAAATTCACCAACGACCTGCGCCAACAGCGGTTGCGTGCAGATTATCCGGTCAGCCTGGCGGAATTTCAGACGCCACTCGAGACCATGCTGAAACTGGGCAAGGTCATGCTGGGTAAACAGAAGGAAGTATCCTCGCAGGCCCGGATCGATCATTTGTCCAAGGTGAACAATCGGCGCAGCTTCGACGAAAAGCAAAAGGAGTTGTTTGGCACGCTGAAGGACGGCTGGACGCACAGTCTGCTGATTCTCGACATCGATAATTTCAAGCAGGTCAACGATACCTTCGGCCACGAGGCGGGCGATCAGCTCATCATCAAGTTCGGCAACGCGTTGAAAACCTGCCTGCGCAACAGCGATTTCATCGCCCGTTTGGGCGGCGATGAGTTCTGCGTGGTATTCCCCTACACGCCGCTCGATCGGGCGCAGGAACTGGCAGAGCGCCTGCGCGCCAAGATGCCGGAGAGCGTCGAGCTCATTCCGGGTGTGACGCAGAAGCTGTCGTGGAGCGGCGGCATGTCCGAGTTCAGCCGCGACGACCGTGAGGAAAACGAGGCGCTGGCACGCGCCGATGCCGCCTTGCTGGAAGCCAAGCGTGGTGGCCGCAATGCCACGCGGGTCAGGGCTGCCGCCTGAGGCGGCTGTTGCCGCATACGACTCCACATGGGCTTCAGCCCATAGTGGATCGGAGTCCTTCAGGGCTTTAGCGGCTGTACAGCCACGGCCCGCCCTTTATGCCCTTCAGGGTGCTCGCGGGTAGAGCGCGGCGGCCAGCAGGACGATCCCCAATATTCCCCATAGCACCAGCACCGGTGCATTGCCCCAGCGCACATACGGCGTGCTGCCGGCGTAGCCCTGGATTTCGCCGGCGAGGCTACCGGCAGTGAAGAGCGGCAGGCTGGCCAGCACCTGGCCTTTCGCGTCGATGATTGCGGTGAGGCCGGTGTTGGTCGCGCGCAGCATCATGCGTCCGGTTTCCAGCGCGCGCATCTGCGACATCTGCGCATGTTGCCAGGGCGCCAGCGAATCGCCGAACCACGCCAGGTTGCTGACGTTGACCAGCACGCTCGCTTCCGGCAGCTGGTGGATGATCTCCTCGCCGAACGCGTCCTCGTAGCAGATGTCGGCTGCCACCCGCTGGCCGCCGATGGCGAGCGGGCGCTGGTCGATGGCGCCGCGCGCGAAATCGGAGAGTGGGATGTGCAGGACCTCGATGACCCAGCCCCACACCTTCTTCAGCGGGATGTATTCGCCGAACGGCACCAGATGCACCTTGCTGTAACGCTGGCTGGGCGCGCTGCCGAAACTGACGACGCTATTGTAGTAGGCACCATCGAGCGAACCGGTCGGCAGCCCGGCCAGTACATCGCCGCCGTTGCGCTGGCCGAGGGCAACCAGGTCATCGCGATAGGCGGCCGGGAGTTCGGACTCGAACAGCGGCAGCGCTGTTTCCGGCAATACGATCAGGCGCGCGGGCGCGGCTGCGGCCATGCGCGCGTAGCTGTCCAGTGTGGCGCGGGTTTTGTCGGGTTGCCACTTCATGTCCTGCGGGATGTTGCCTTGCAGCAGCGCTACCGACGTCGGTGCGCCGTCAGGTGTGGTCCATTGAATGCCGTGCAAGGCCTGGTCGCCGAGCCCCAGCGCCACGATGGCCGTCGCCGCCCAGACGCGCGACGCCGGCGATGTGCGCGGCATCACGCCCCACGCCAGCAGGCCTGCGATCAGCGCCAGCAGAAACGAGATGCCGTACACGCCGACGAGTGGGGCATAACCGGCCAACGGGCCGTTGGGTACTTGCGAGTAACCCGCAACCAGCCAGGGAAAACCGGTGAAAATCCAGCCGCGCGTCCATTCCATCACGCTCCAGGCAAGCGGAAGCAGCAACATGGTCCTGAGCGCTGGTGTGTGACGCCACCCGGCCTGCAGTGCACCGACCGTCGCCGGAAACAGCGCGAGGAATGCGCAGAACAAGAAAGTGGCGAGTCCGGCCAGCCACATGGGCATGCCCCCGTATACCCACAGGCTGACAAATACCCAACTCACGCCGGCCAGGAAAAATCCCAGCCCCCAAACCAGGCCGGTCAGAAACCCGGCCCGCCTGGAGGGGGCGCGTGACAGCTGTGCGAACAGCACGACCAGGCTCAGTATGGGCAGGGGCCAGAGTTCAAACGGCGCGAATCCGGCGACGGCCACCGCGCCGGCTAGCAGGCTGAGAAGCAGCGGCAGGAGAGGAACGCGACGCATGGCGGAACGCTTATCCGCCATGCAGGTCACCGTGGCTAGCGGGGCGCTTCAAAGTCGATATGGCCGTCGATCACTGTGTAGCGTACCCGGCCTTGCATCGGATGATCGAGGAAAGGGGTATTGTCGCCCTGGCTGGTCAGGGTTTTGGACGTCACGACCCATTCGGCGGACTCGTCGAAGATGCAGAGGTCGGCATAACCGCCGACCGACAGGTTGCCGCCGGATACGCCGAGAATTTGTGACGGTTTCCAGGAAATCAGGTCGAGCGCGCGCATCAGCGGTACGCCCATCTCGCGCGCCCACTTCAACGTCAGCGGCAACAGCAGTTCCACGCCCGAGGCGCCTGGGGCCGATTCGCCGAAGGGCACTTGCTTCACGTCCTCGTCGACCGGGGTATGGTCGGAACACAGCGCGTCGACGGAGCCGTCGCGCAAGGCCTCGCGGATGGCGTCGCGGTCGCGCAGGCTTCTGAGCGGCGGCACCAAGTGCAGATGCGAATCGAAGCTGATGAGATCGTTTTCCGACAGGTGTACATGGGTACAGGCCACGTCGCAGGTCACGGCGAGCCCCTGTGCCTTGGCTGCGCGCACCATCGCAATGCCATCGCGCGTCGACAGGCGGGCAAGATGAATGCGTGCACCGGTCTCGCGCGCCAGTTGCAGAATGGTCGACAGCGCCACCGTCTCGGCCAGCGCCGGAATGCCCTGCAGCCCTAGCCGCGTGGCGACCGCCCCATCGTGCGCGACCCCGCCGCGTGACAGCGATACGTCCTGCGGCCGCAACCACAGGCTGAAACCGAAGGTGGCGGCGTATTCCATGGCGCGCAGCAAAACCAGGGTGTCGGTCAAAGGGGCATCGGCCTGAGTGAAGGCGCGGCAGCCGGCTTCGGTCAACTCGGCCATTTCGGTGAGCATCTGCCCTTCGAGCTTTTGCGTCATCGCACCGATCGGATACACGCGCGGTCCTGGCAGGTTCTTGGCACGGAATTTCAGCATTTCCACCAGGCCCGGCTCGTCCAGTGGCGGGTCGGTGTCGGGCGGGCAGGCGAGCGAGGTGATCCCGCCTGCGGCGGCGGCGAGCATTTCCGACTCAAGCGTGGCCTTGTACTCAAAGCCGGGCTCGCGCAGCCGCACCGACAGATCGACCAGGCCGGGGCAGACGATCAGGCCGCTGGCGTCGATCGTGCGGTTGGCGTGGAAGTCGGCCGGTCCCTGGCCGATGGCGACGATCTTGCCCGCCGCAATGAATATGTCGGCGACTTCGTCGCGTTCGCTCATCGGGTCGATCACGCGGCCGTTTTTGATATGGATCTTCATGCGTTCCCCGTCCCTGCCAGCATTGCCATCACCGCCATGCGCACCGCGATGCCGTAGGTCACCTGCGGCAGGATCACCGACTGCGGGCCGTCGGCGACTTCGGACGCGATTTCGACACCGCGATTCATCGGGCCGGGATGCATCACGATGGCATCCGGCTTGGCGAGTGCGAGTTTTTCCGGGGTCAAGCCGAAGAACTTGAAATACTCCTGCGCGCTGGGCAGCCGTGCACCTTTCATGCGTTCGTTCTGCAGGCGCAGCATGATGACCACGTCACAACCGCGCAAACCCGCTTCCATGTCGTGGAATACCTTGACGCCCATCTGTTCGACCCCGGTTGGCAGCAGAGTTTTCGGGCCGATGACACGGACTTCCGGCACGCCCAGGGTGGTCAGCGCGTGAATCTGCGACCGCGCCACGCGCGAATGCAGCACGTCGCCGACGATGGCCACGGTCAGATTGTGGAACTCGCCCTTGAAGCGACGGATGGTAAACATGTCGAGAAGGCCTTGCGTGGGATGTGCGTGGCGGCCATCACCCGCGTTCACCACCGAGATGTGCGGTGCAACGTGCTGTGCGATGAAATGTGCCGCACCCGATTGCGAGTGGCGCACGATGAACATATCGGCGTGCATGGCAGAGAGATTGTCGACAGTGTCGAGGATCGCTTCGCCCTTGGTCTGGCTGGAGGTCGCGATGTTGAGATTGACCACGTCGGCGGACAGGCGCTTGGCGGCGATTTCAAAGGTGGTGCGGGTGCGCGTCGAGGGCTCGAAGAACAGATTGAAGATCGATTTGCCGCGCAGCAGCGGGACTTTCTTCACCTCGCGCTCGCCCACGTCCATGAAGGATTCGGCGGTGTCGAGGATTTGCGTGATGATGGCGCGCGGCAGGCCGTCGAGGGTAAGCAGGTGGCGCAGCCTGCCGTCTTGGGTGAGTTGTCGGTTCATGCAAGGCTGAGGGTCAGATGGCCGTCGTCGAGGCGGGAAAGGTTGATGTTCTGGTGATCGGGCACGGTGATCGTCAGGCCGGCGAAATCGGGGCGGATTGGCAGTTCGTGGCCGCCGCGATCGACCAGGACGGCCAGCCGGATCGAGGCCGGCCGGCCGTAGTCGAACAGTTCGTTCATCGCCGCGCGCACCGTGCGTCCGGTGTGCAGCACGTCGTCGACCAGCAGGATGGCGCGGCCTTCGAGATCGAAGGGCAGGTTGGAAGGTTTGACCTGCGGGTGCAGACCGATGCGCGAAAAATCGTCGCGGTAGAACGAAATATCGAGCGTGCCGAGCGGTTGGGCGCACTGCAGCAATCCGTGCAGGCGTTCTGCCACCCATACGCCGCCGGTGTGGATGCCGACGATCAGCGTGTCGGGCGTGAGGGTGGGGGCGATGGCGTCGGCGAGCCGCGCGATCAGTGTGTTGGCGTCAGGCAGTGAGGCGTGCATCGAAAAACCCTTGCAGTATGAGTTGAGCGGCGACGGCGTCCGTCAGCGCCTTGTTTTTCTTGCCGTGGATGCCGCGTGCATGCAGCTCGGATTCGGCTGCCGTGCTGGTGTGGCGTTCGTCCACCAGAAAAACCGGGAGATTGAAGCGGGATTCTAATTTGCGCGCGAAGTTTCTGGCCACCCGTGTCATCTCGTGTTCGCTGCCGTCGGCGTGGGTGGGCAGACCCAACACCAGCAAAACCGGCTGCCATTCGGTCACGAGCTTGCCGATGGCGGTGACCCGGACATCGGTCGAATCGGCCTGAATGACGGTGAGAGGATGTGCGATCCCGATCGACAAATCGCCCGAAGCCACGCCGGTGCGCTTCAGACCCAAGTCGAAGGCCAGCACCGTGCCGTGGGTATGCTCCGGATTCAAGCGTGCCCGGCTTCTTCTGACAGGCTGGCGAAGTCGATGCCCAGCAGCTTCATCGCGGCAGGCAGGCGCTCTTCGGGGGCCAAGTCAAAGATCACCTGCGGGTCGGCGGCTACCGACAGCCACGCGTTCTGCTTGATCTCGTCTTCCAGCTGGCCGGCCGACCAGCCCGCATAGCCCAGCGACACCATGAACTTTTCCGGCCCTGCTCCCTGGCTCACCGCTTCCAGCACGTCCTTCGAGGTGGTGAGGCTGACCGCGTCGTTGACGGTGAGCGTGGAACTGAAGGTGAGCGGCGGCGTGTGCAGCACGAAGCCGCGTTCGGTCTGGACCGGGCCGCCAAAATACACGGTGTCGTGGTGCAGGCGTTCCGGCAGCGACAGACCGATCTGCTCGAACAGCGTCGACAGCTCCAGATCGATCGGTCGATTGACCACCACGCCGAGCGCGCCCTGGTCACTGTGGTCGCAGATATAGGTCAGCGTGCCGTTGAAATTGGGGTCGACCATGCCAGGCATGGCGATCAGGAAGTTGTGGGTGAGGTTGACGGTATCCATGATTGCGTTCCCATTGTAATCTGCCTCAAATCCGGCAAGCACCACTTTTTTCAACTTGCCTTTCCACTATAGCGATCATCTCGTCCCATGCCTGAATATGCCCGCGCCCTGGTGTGGTTTCGCCGCGACCTGAGGGATTTCGATCATGCTGCGCTTTATCACGCGCTCAAGTGCGCGCGGCAGGTGGTCTGCGTGTTCGTATTCGACCGCGCCATCCTGGATGCGCTTCCTGGTCCGGCCGACCGGCGAGTCGAGTTCATCCATGCCTGCGTCACCGAGTTGCAGCACGCCCTGCAGGCCCGGGGGGGCGGGCTTGTCGTGCGGCATGGCGTGGCCCGCGACGAGATCGTTCGACTGGCAGCCGAACTCGGGGTCGATGCCGTGTTCTTCAATCACGATGACGACCCGGTCGCCCTGGCGCGTGACGCGGCTGTCGAAACCGCCCTGCATGCACAGGGCAGGGCCGTCCACCACTATAAGGATGCAGTCATCTTCGAACGTGGGGACGTGCTTACAGCCAACGGCACCCCTTACAGCGTCTTTACTCCCTACAAGAATGCCTGGCTGAAAAAGCTGACGCCCTCTCATTTGCAAGCCTATCCGGTTGAAACGTATGCCGGACAGCTGTCAGCCTTGTCGACACCGGTTCCCACCTTGCGGGAAATGGGGTTCGTCGCCACCAATCTGCGCGAGCTCGGGTTCCCGACAGGTATGTCGGGCGGCACGCAGTTGTTCGGGGATTTCCTGCAGCGGATCGACCGTTATCAGGTCGCGCGCGATTTTCCCGCACGCAAGGGGCCATCGTATCTGTCGGCGCATCTGCGCTTCGGCACGGTGTCCATCCGCCAGCTTGCCGCTGCGGCCTGGCAGCAGGGTGGACAGGGGGCGCAGACCTGGCTGTCCGAGCTGATCTGGCGCGACTTCTACCACCAGATCCTCTGGCATCGTCCCGACGTCGCCGCGGGCCACACTTTCAAGCCGCAGTACGACGCGCTGCCGTGGCCGAATCCGCCTGGGCATTTCGAGGCCTGGTGCGAGGCGCGTACAGGCTATCCACTGATCGACGCGGCAATGCGCCAGCTCAATCAGACCGGCTACATGCATAACCGGCTACGCATGGTCGCGGCCTCGTTCCTGACCAAGGACCTGCTGGTCGATTGGCGGCTCGGCGAGCGCCACTTCGCCGACAGGCTGATCGATTACGATCTCGCCGCCAACAGCGGAGGCTGGCAGTGGGCGGCTTCGGTGGGCTGCGACGCCCAGCCCTGGTTCCGCATCTTCAATCCGCTGGCGCAATCCGAGAAATTCGACCCGCAAGGCATGTTCATCCGACGTTACGTGCCCGAACTTGCCCAGGTGCCGGAAAAATTCATCCATGCACCGTGGCGGCTGTCGGTCAGCGAGCAGAGGCGCCTTGGCGTGATCGTCGGGCAGACCTATCCTGCACCCATCGTTGAGCATGCGCGCCAGCGCGTACAGGCGTTGGCGCTGTTCAAGGCCATTCGGCCGGCGCGTCCAGACTAGCCGGCGTTCGGCCGGCAGATGGGCGGGTGCGTGGCCAGTCCGGCCAGATAGCAGTCGATCAGCGGTTCGGCACACACGGCGAGGTCATAGCTCTCGGGATCCAGCACCCATTCGTGCATCAGGCCGACCATGTAGGCGTGCAGGCCATGGGTCGCCAGAAAGGTGTCGGTGGTGGTCGGCAATTGGCCGCAGGCAACGGCCTGGTTGAAGAGTTGCTGCACCTGCGACAGACAGGCGGCGCGGTCGGCATCGTTTTTTGCCACCAGCGGCGCCAGTTCAGCCGTGAATTCACATTTGTGGAAGATCACGTCGAACATTGCCTGGGTGTCGGCATGCTGGGCCAATTGGGTGAGTGCCATCAGAGCAAGCTGGCGGACCATGGCCAGCGGGTCGCGCTGCGCATTCTGGCTGGCTTGGGCCAGGAGCGCTTCCACGGGCAGGGTGCCGCGCTCGCAGACGGCCTGGAACAATTCGGCCTTGTCCTTGAAGTGCCAGTAGATGGCTCCCCGTGTCACCCCGGCGCGCTCGGCGACGTCGGAGAGCCGTGTGCGCGTGACGCCGCGTTCGCGAAATACCTGGAGCGCGGCGGCAAGCAGGGCTTCACGGGTGGCAAGCGCTTCTACACGGGTTTTTTTGACCATGCGCAGAATTGTCCAACAAATGACCAGTACCCGCAATTTACATTCATGTATGTATGCTCTTATGATGCCAGGTACAAATAATTTCAGGGGGCACCATGCACCGATTTTCCGGGGTAGTGGTTGTGGGCTTGAGCGCTGCGCTCACAGCGTGCGGACAACATGAAACGGCACAACAGGGTAGCGGAGCCCCGCCTCCTGCGCAGGTGACGGTGGAAGCGGCGACGCCGCACGTGGTGCCGATCAACTTCGAATATGTCGGGCGACTGGAAGCTTCGCGGGAAGTGGAGATCCGACCGCGCGTCGCGGCAGTCATCGAGCATCGCTATTTTCAGGAAGGCGCACCGGTCAAGGCAGGTGCCCTGTTGTACAAACTCGACGCCGCCAGCTTTGCCGCGCAGGTTCGGGCGGCGAATGCCGAACTCGCCAACCGGCAGGCCTTGCTCGCGGAAGCCAAGCTGGAGCTGGACCGCAACCGCGCACTCGCGGCGCAAGGGTTCGTCAGCACGCGCGCGCTGGATGCCACACAGACTGCACTCGCAGTGGCCGAGGCGGGCGTGCGCACGGCCGAGGCGAATCTGGCCAATGCGCGTATCAGCCTCGGCTATACCGATATTCGCGCCCCGCTGACGGGCGTGATGGGCCGCGCGCTTCAGGTCGAAGGTGCGCTGGTGAGTCCCACGGGGCCCGCGCTCACCACGTTGGCGCAGATCGCCCCCATCTACGCGCGCTTCTCGATCGGCGAGGACGCGCGCCTGGCGCTGGAGAAACAGCGTGCCGAGGGAACACTGGAACAGGGCCGGCAACATGTTCGTCTGGTGCTTGCCGACGGTACGCGCATCGCAGCCACCGGTACGCTCAACTTCAGCGATTACAAGGCAAATACGCAAACCGGCGCATTCGACATGCGGGCCGAGTTTGCCAATGCCGACGGCGCCTTGAAACCCGGGCAATTCGTACGGGTAGTCGTCGAAGGCGGGCAGCTACCCGATGCGATTACCGTGCCTCAGCCCGCGGTGCAGGATGGTCCGACCGGCAAGTTCGTCTACGTGGCCACACCCGGCGAGAAGGGGATGACCGTCGCGTTGCCCCACCCAGTCGAAGTGGGCGCGTGGGTAGGCGGCGACGAGCCCAGCAAGGGGACTGGCCGCTGGGTGATCAAAAGCGGCCTGAAGTCAGGCGACAAGGTCGTGGTCGATGGCATGGCACGGATCTTCTTCCCGGGCATGCCCGTCGCGCCCTCTGAAGCCGGGGCCGAACCGAAGGCTGCGGCTGCGCCGCCCGCCGCCACGAAACCATAAGGAACGCTCATGTTCTCGCGCTTCTTCATCGACCGGCCGATCTTTTCGGTCGTGATCTCCATTCTGATCGTGCTCGCCGGACTGCTGGCGATGCGCGTGTTGCCGATCGCGCAATACCCCGAGATCGCGCCGCCGGTGGTCACGGTACGTGCGGTCTATCCGGGCGCTTCGGCGACGGTGCTGGAACAGACCGTCGCGGCGCCACTGGAAAATGCGATCAACGGCATCGAGGACATGATGTACATGAGTTCGACCTCGGCCTCGAACGGCGTCCTGGAAATCCAGGTGACGTTCGAGATCGGCTCCGACGTCGACAAGGCCGCGCTCAACGTCAACAACCGGGTCAAGCAGGCCGAGGCACGGGCCTTCCTGCAGGTGCTCGCATTCCTGTCGCCCGACGGCCGCTACGACGATCTGTACACCAGCAACTACGTCACGCTCAATGTGCTGGACCGCCTGAAGCGCATTCCCGGCACGACCAACGTGCAGATTTTCGGCGCCAAGGACTACGCCATGCGCATCTGGCTCAAGCCCGACCGCATGGCCCAGCTGGGCGTGACCGTGGCCGATCTCACGCGCGCGATCAACGAGCAGAACGCCCAGTTCGCGCCCGGCAAGATCGGCCAGCCGCCGGTCGACAACGGGCAGGCGCTGGTGTATTCGCTCACCGCCAAGGGGCGGCTCGCCGACCCCAAGGAATTCGAGAATATCGTCGTGCGTGCGAATACCGACGGCTCGATGCTGTACCTGAAAGATGTCGCGCGAGTCGAGCTCGGCTCCAAGGATTACGATTTTGCGGGGCTCTACAACGGCAAACCCGCGACGCTGGTGGGCATCTTCCTGCAGCCCGGCGCCAATGCGCTCGAAGTGGGCGACGAAGTGACCCGCACGGTCGAGGAACTGAAAAAGAAATTCCCGCCCGGCCTCGACTACGCCGTGCCCTATGACACCACGCGCTTTGTCGAAGTGTCGATCCGCGAGGTGGTGAAAACCCTGGGCGAGGCGATCCTGCTGGTCGTGCTGGTGGTGTTCCTCTTTCTGCAGAACTGGCGCGCGACGCTCATCCCCGTCCTCGCCGTGCCTGTGTCGCTGTTGGGCACCTTCGTCGGCCTGCTGTTGCTCGGCTATTCGATCAACACGCTGACGCTATTTGGCATGGTGCTCGCCATCGGCATCGTGGTCGACGATGCCATTGTGGTGCTGGAAAACATCGAGCGCATCATCCACGAGCACAAGAAGACCCCGCGCGAAGCGGCGCTGCTGGCGATGCGCGAGGTCACCGGGCCAGTGATCGCGATCGTGCTGGTATTGTGCGCGGTGTTCGTCCCCATCGCCTTTCTCGGCGGCCTGACCGGCGAGCTGTACCGGCAGTTCGCGGCAACGATCGCGATTTCGGTGGTGATTTCCGGACTTGTCGCGCTGACCTTGACTCCGGCGTTGTGCGTGGCCCTGCTCAAGGGCGAGAAGCCGCACGAACCCGGGCGCTTTTTCCGCGCGTTCAACCGGGGCTTCGCAGGCATGACCCGGCATTACCAGGGCGGGGTGAAATTCCTCATGCGACGCTCGCTCGTCGCGCTCTCGATTTACATCCTGATGATTGCCGCGGCCGTCACTCTGTGGAAGTTCACGCCCGGCAGCTTGGTGCCGGACGAAGACCAGGGCTACTACATCAGCGCGGTCTACCTGCCGGACGGCTCGGCGCTGTCGCGTACCGAAGCCGTGGTCAAACAGGTCGATGCGATCGTGCGCAAGGACCCGGCCGTCCAGCACGTGGTTGCCTTCGCCGGGCTCGACTTCCTCGGCGGCGGTTTCCGTAATAGTGCGGCGACCATCTTCGTCGCCGCGCGTCATTGGGACGAGCGCAAGAAGACCATCCAGCAGATGGTCGGCGAGATGATGGGGGCGACGTCGGGTATCCGTGAGGCACTCGTGCTGGCCTTCGCGCCCCCGCCGATCTTCGGCCTGGGCAATGCTGGCGGGTTCGAGTTCTACATCCAGAACAAGGGCGAGGGCGGTCCGCAGAAACTGTCTCAGGTGGCCGATGCCTTTCTCGCCGCCGCGCGCCAGGACAAGCGGCTCGCGCAGGTGCTGACGCTGTGGCGGCCGCACGTGCCGCAGCTGTATGTCGACGTCGACCGCGAAAAGGCGAAGATGCTGGGCGTCAAGATCGATGACGTGTTCACGACATTGTCGGCCACGCTGGGTTCGTATTACGTCAACGATTTCAACAAGTATGGCCGCACCTGGCAGGTGTTGATGGCAGCCGAGCCCGGCGCGCGGAAGACGCCGCAGGACGTGTCGGCGCTGTTCGTGCCCAACGCGTCCGGCGAGATGGTGCCGATGTCGGCCCTGGCCAAAATCAGCTTCTCGTCCGGCCCGGAAACGCTCGACCGTTACAACAATTCTCAGGCGGTCAAGATCATGGGCAGCGCGGTGCCCGGGGTCAGTTCGGGCCAATCGCTCGCCATCATCGACGAAATAGCGAAAAAAGTGCTGCCGCCCGACTTCAGCTACGAATGGACCGGCGCCTCGTTCCAGGAGAAGCGTTCGAGCGGGACGTCGGGCATTGCGCTGGGTTTGGCGGTACTGATGGTGTTTCTCATCCTTGCGGCGCAGTATGAAAAATGGACGCTGCCGTTTGCCGTGCTGATGGCACTGCCCTTCGGCACCTTCGGCGCGCTGGCAGCGGTGTGGCTGCGCGGGCTGTCCAACGACGTGTATTTCCAGATCGGTCTGGTGACCTTGCTGGGGCTTGCGGCGAAGAACGCGATCCTGATCGTCGAGTTCGCCGTGCTGAAGAAACAGGAAGGCTATTCCAGTGTTTCGGCTGCGCTCGAAGCCGCTCGCCTGCGTTTCCGTCCCATCCTGATGACTTCGCTCGCCTTTATTCTCGGCGTGCTGCCGCTGGCGATTTCGACTGGCGCGGGCGCCGGTGCACGTCATGCAGTCGGCACCGGCGTCGTTGGCGGCATGCTGGCTGCCACGTTCCTCGCGGTGTTCTTCATTCCGCTCTTTTTCCACTGGGTGTCCGACAGGCGGCTGCAAGCCAAGACGGAAGAGATCGATGCGCATCCGCATGCCACGCGCTACGACAATGTCCATCTGCCGTCCCACCATCCGTCGCCGGCTTCGAAACCGCCGGAAGCACCGTAAAGCCGCAGGCCCACCGCGATCGCTCGCCGTGGGCCGACAGGCAATGCCCATAAGACAATCGACACGCGTTCTGCTGGCCGGCATTGGGCATGCCGACATTGACCGCAGCCGGCAAAACCGAAATACTTACGTCGGTAGTATGGTTAATTGTGCAACCCTCCAGTCAAGAGAGGATCGCCTGCTTTAATGTCAGGACAAGACACACACCGCCTCGCCGGCATACTGCTGCTGTCCGCAAGCATCCCCTTGCTGCTGTGGCAGGCATTTCCAGCCAATCAACTGACGCTCTCGGCCCCGGCTTTCCTGGCGGTCCATTCGATGATGGAAATCTTCGCCGTCATCGTGGCCGCGCTGGTTTTCTTTACCGGCCACGGCGTACAGGAAACCTTGCGCTCGATCCGTTCCGTGGCATTGGGCTGCGCGTTCCTGGCGGTGGCGTTGTTCGACACCTTGCATTTCCTGTCCTATATCGGCATGCCGGACCTGGTCAGTCCGAATTCCCCCCACAAAGCCATCCTGTTCTGGTTGTGCGGCCGCCTGGCGGCCGGGATCGGGCTGCTGGCGTATGTGCTGCTTCCGGAGACGCCCGCCACGCGTGTCCCGGCCAGCCGCTACGGCTGGATGGGTGTTCTGCTGGTGCTGGGGAGTTTGTCGTACGGGCTGCTGGCTTCGCCCCACGCCATTCCTGCGATGTATGTCATGGGCGAGGGATTGACCCCGCTCAAAGTGGCGCTCGAATGGGGGGTGTTCGGCCTTTACCTTGCGATTGCCGTCCTGTTGTACCTGCGTCGTGCGCGCATCACCCACTGCGATTTCGAGAGCCTGATGCTGGCCCTGCTGCTGCTGGCGGCGGCCGAACTGTTCTTCGTCGTGTATGTGCAGGTGAGCAGCACGGCCAACCTGCTGGGGCATACCTACAAGGTGTTTGCCTATTATTTCCTGTATCGCGCGATCTATGCCGAAGCGGTGAGCCGCCCGTTCCGCCAGATGCGCCATATGCTCACGCATGACGATCTGACCGGATTGCCGAACCGGACCGCATTCGGCGAACGGCTCAACCAGTCCGTCCTCACCTGCAATGAGGCGGCACCCTGTACGGTGATGCTGCTGGATCTCGACTATTTCCAGAACGTGAATGACACGCTGGGCCACGAATACGGCGACCTGTTGCTGGTGGCGGTTGCCGGGCGCATCCGGACGAGCCTGCCACCTTCCGCCTTCCTGGCCCGTTTCAGCGGCGACGAATTCGTGATCCTGCTGGAAAACACCTCCGCCGAACAGGCCAAGCAGGTGGGACAGACCCTGCTGGACGCCATGGGGCGGGAATTCGATATCGGCAATGACCGCCTGGGAATCGGGGTCAGCATTGGTATCGTCAGTTATCCGGCCGACGGCGAATCGGCCAGCATCTTGATGCGCTATGCCGATCTGGCCCTGCATCGCGCCAAATCGGCCGGTCGCAATTGCTTCCGGGTGTTCAGCCACGATCTGTCCGAAGAAATGCAGCGCCGTGTGCTGCTTGAAGCGCGCCTCAAGCAGGCCTTGGAGCACAAGGAACTGACGTTGTACTACCAACCCAAGCTGGAAATCCGGACAGGTCGCCTGATCGGGTGGGAAGCGCTGTTGCGCTGGCAGTCGGCGGAACTGGGCATGGTCAGCCCCGAAGAGTTCATTCCGGTTGCCGAGCACACTGGCCTCATTCTGCCGATTGGCGACTGGGTGATGCGCGAGGCCTGTCGTCAAATGCGCGCCTGGCAGGACGCGGGCTTGCTGGCCGGCACCATGGCGGTCAACCTCTCGACCCGCCAGTTTCGCCAAAAGGACCTGGCGGAGGAAGTCAGCGCGGCCCTGCGCGACACCGGGCTGGCGGCGAGCGACCTGGAACTGGAGATCACCGAATCGTCGATCATGGACAATCTGGCGACCGCGGCGACCGTTCTGACCGAACTGGAGCGGCTGGGTCTGCGTATCGCCGTGGACGATTTCGGTACCGGCTATTCCTCGCTCAGCTACCTGAAGAGCTTTCCCATCCATTGCCTGAAGATCGACCGTTCGTTCATACGTGACATTCCTGGCGACGAAAACGACACCGCCATCGTGCGCACCATTATTGCGCTGGCCGGTAGCCTCGGGTTGACCGTGGTCGCGGAAGGCGTCGAGACCGACGCGCAACTGGCTTATCTGCGAACCAATCATTGCGATCAGGCTCAGGGATATCTGTTCAGCCGGCCCCTGCCGCCGGATGAGTGCATCCGGTTGATGCGTGCCGGCCTGCGTCGGGTGGCGGCATAGGGGGAGCGCAGCGCGAAAAAAAGCCGGGCACAGCCCGGCTTTTTTAATCCTGCATTGAGACGGGACTCAAGCAGCTTTTTCGTGGTGGTAGCCCGTCACGGTGTCGACTTCGGTCTTGGAACCCAGAATGACCGGCACGCGCTGGTGCAGCCCTTCTGGTGCCAGGTCGAGGATGCGCTGGTAACCGGTGGTGGCGGCGCCGCCGGCCTGCTCGACGATGAAGGCCATCGGATTGGCCTCGTACAGCAGGCGCAGCTTGCCGGCCTTGGCGGGATCCTTGGTGTCCTTGGGGTACATGAAGATGCCGCCGCGGGTGAGGATGCGGTGCACTTCGGCGACCATCGAGGCCACCCAGCGCATGTTGAAATCCTTGCCGCGCGGGCCGGTCTTGCCGGCGAGGCACTCGTCGACATAGCGCTGCACCGGCTTTTCCCAGAAACGCATGTTGGACGCGTTGATCGCGAATTCCTTGGTTTCGGCCGGGATTTTCATGGCGGGGTGGGTCAGCACGAACTCGCCGACGTCGCGGTCCAGCGTGAAGCCGTTGGTGCCGTGGCCGAAGGTCAGCACCAGCATGGTCGACGAGCCGTAGATCGCGTAGCCGGCGCAGACCTGCTGGGTGCCGGGCTGCAGGAAGTCCTCGGCCTTGGCGGCGCGGCCGGCGACCGGCGCTTTCAGGATCGAGAAGATGGTGCCGACCGAGATGTTGACGTCGACGTTCGACGAGCCGTCGAGCGGGTCGAACACCAGCAGGTACTTGCCGAGCGGGTACTGGCTGGGGATGGCGTACACGTCGTCCATTTCCTCGGACGCCATGCCGGCCAGGTGGCCTGCCCACTCGTTGGAGCGGATCATGATGTCGTTGGTGATGACGTCGAGTTTCTTCTGCGTCTCGCCCTGCACGTTCTCCGAGTCCAGCGCGCCCATCACGCCCAGCAGCGCGCCCTTGTTCACGGCGTTGGAAATGGCCTTGCAGGCGGTGACGACGTCGTTCAGCAGCGAGGTGAAATCGCCGGTGGCGCCGGCGGTGCGGCGCTGCTCTTCAATGATGAACTGGGTAAGGGTGGTGCCGGTGTGCATGACAGTCTCCAGAAGCGGAATTAAATGAAAATATTAGAACAATCAAACATTTTATCACGTGATAAAGATATCAAATATCCCCGGCCGGCTGGCGAGGCGCACCTGGACGGCATGAAAAAACCCGCCTGGAGGCGGGTTGTTGTCGCGTGCGGCCTGGGGTTCAGGCTTGGCGCCTGCTCACGCGAAAGCCGACCAGCCCCAGACCGGCCAGCATCGTCATCCAGGTGGCGGCATCCGGTACCGGCTGGGCCACGGGATTGATCGTCAGGGATTGCAGCTTGGCAAAGTCGTTGTTCTGGCCGATCCGGGCGGCCACCGCAATCCAGTCGTAGCTTCCGGTGAAACCGGCGAGGCTGACGGTTTTGACGGTGTTCACATTGCTGGTGTTGTCATACAAGGTCGCCGTGCCAATCAGGCTGGCCTTCAGCCCGGCCGGACTGAAAGCGCCGGCGCCGGCCCAGATGCTGAGGTCGGAATCGCCGCCGAACTGGATCATGGACAGGGACTGCAGATTGACCGTGCCGGAGAAACTGAACAGGATCAGATCATCGGCGCCCTTGTTGCCCAGCGCGTCGGCAAAGTTCTTGGCCGTGCAATTGGCCTTTTCCTGGCTGCTGCATACGCCCAGGCCGAAGCCCGGCGTGAGCGTCAGGGCAGCCTGTTCGAACTGGTTGGCGCGTGCCGTGCTCGACCAGGCGCTGGCCGAGATCGTCAGGCCATCCACCGTGGTGGTGTAGGTGTTCCCATAGCTTTGGGCGAGTCCGGCGCCCGAGGTGAAGGAAACGTCTACGGCGTGCGCCTGGGCGGAAACCAGGGCAATACCCAGGATGGCGGCAAATCGATTGAATAGCGTCATGTCTGCTCCTGTCATTCGGCGCGGACAGGGGATGGGCCCTGCCGCCGGCTTTGCCTGAATACAGCAACATGCATGCCTCGGGAGGCGGATATCTTTAAGGTACTGATTAATAAGTTATTTTTGTGGATGGGCAAGACGGTCTCGGCGTGGTGCCCGGCCCTGCGCATGGTGGCAATGACGGAATTCAGTCAGTCCCGACGAGCTGATCGGAGCGCGTGAAGGTCCAGGTGCGGGTGATCGACAGGATGTCGACCTTTTTCCGCATCTCGTCGGGAAAGGGCGCGTAGGGGGCGGCGAGCTCGACGATCTTGGTGGCGGCGGTGTCGAGGATCTTGGAACCGGACGAACGATCGATGTCGACTTTCTCGATGCGGCCGTTGGCATAGATCGATACGGTCAGCCTCAGACTGCCGTAAATGCCCTGGCGGCGCGCAGCCTCGGGATAGTTGACGTTGCCGATGCGCTCGACCTTGGTGACCCAGTCCTCGACGTAGCGTGCGAAGTCGTATTCGCGCGTGTTGGCCCCGACGAAGGCGCGCTTGGGACGTTTCTGGTATTCATCCCATTGCTGCGAGATGCGCGCCTGCAGTTGCGCCATTTCGCGTGCCTGTTCGTTGAGTTGGCTGGCGTCGACAGTGGGCTGGACGGGAGCGGGGGTTTCCACCGGCGGCGGGGTGTGCAGTTGAGCGTCGGGCTTCAGTTGGCTCAACAGGGTTTTGGCCTGCTGTTCGAGGGAGGCCACCTTTGCCTGCAAGGCGGCTTCCTCGGTCCCGGTCTGGGTTCTGGCGCTGGCGGGAAGCGGGCTTTTCAGCCGGCGGTCTTCATCCGTGTTGCCGCCGCCTGCCAGGTTCGCCTGTGCCAGTGCGTCGGGATTGAGCGGGGAGTCCACGCTTTTGGCGTTGACCAGCACCACCTCCATCGGCAGATTGGGATCCTCGAACAAGTGCGGATTGACATGCACGAACTGGGTCGAGAGCACCATGCCATGCACCGCCGCCGACGCCAGCAGGGCCAGCGCCATGCGCGTGCCCTGTTTGGAGGGCGCGGCGAGAGCGGGAGACGGGGCAGGAGCAGAAGACACCATGGACTCGATATGATCGGACAAGCTGGATTCTACGGAACGACGGCGACGCTGTCAGGCGGCAGGGCGACCGTCTCCAGATACTCGGCATGAAAACCGATGTCCAGCAAATCGATGCTGGAAATGGCCAGCCGCACTTTCGATCCCGGCGCGATGCCCATCACCGAGGGCGCACGCGTCACCATCGGCAAGTTGTCGAAGCGAACCAGGTCTTCGCGGATCACGCTGGCGGTAACTTCATGGACGTTTTCCTGGATCAGCCAGCGTAGCATCCAGTAGCGTTCGAGCCGCCGCTGGAATTCATTGTAGGCGTCGTAAGCCAGCTCGAAGTCGCGTACGGTCGAGAACAATTGCTCGCTCCGCGGGGGGTACACCGGATCGGCTCCTTGCACGATGCTGATCAGCTGTCGCTGGTTGACCAGGTCGACGTAGCGCCGCAGCGGCGAGGACGACCACGCATACTGGTCGACGCCGAGGCCCACGTGGGGGTCGGGGGACGTTGTCATGCGTGTCTTGCCGTTGGCCTGGGCGCGATAGATGCCGGGCACGCGCTTTTCGGCCAGCCAGCCCCCCCAGTGCGCGTTGGCGAAGATCATCAGCTCGGAGACCACCTTGTCGATCGGGCTGCCGCGCTTGCGCGGCACGATGCTGATGTGCTCGCCGTCGAGCTTGAAGTTGTAGTCGACGCGATCCACATTGTCGGCTTTGCCCCGCCCCGCTTCGAGTACGGCAGCAAAGTCGCGCAGCCATTCGAGTTCGCGGCGATAAGGATAGTCGGGGACGTCGGGATTGCGCAGGGTCTCGTCATTGAACTGCACCTCCAGCGTTTCGTGGCGCAGGTTGTCGGCGATGTGCACCATTTCCAGCCGGGTCTCGGTGCCGAGCACGCGTAGATCTGGCGCCACGTTGACATACAGCGACAGCGCCGGACAATCGTGAGTCTCGCCCAGCGTGTAGTGATGGATCAGTGCCTCGGGCAGCATGGTGATCTTGTTGCCGGGGTAGTACACGGTGGAGAGCCGCTCGCGCGCGACCTTGTCGAATTCCGAGCCGGGTGCGATGCCGAGTGCCGGCGCCGCGATGTGGATGCCGACGCGGACGCTGCCATCGCTGCGCCATTCGACTGACAACGCATCGTCGATCTCGGTGGTCGCTTCGTCGTCCATCGAGAACGCGCGTACCGTGCTCTTCGGCAGTTCGGGCGGATCGATGGGTTCAGTGACGTCGGCAAAGCCGGTGCCGCGCGGGAAATATTCCAGAAGGAAAGTCGCGAGATGGAAGTCGAGCGTCGACGGGATCGCACCGCAGCGTTCGATGAGCCGCAATTGGGACAGCCCGGTAGCCGTTGCCGCGTCTTCCAGCGCCTTGTATTCCAGTGTGTTCTTGTCCGGCGCGATGAGAATGCGCGGGATCAGCGACGTATATTCGGGTGGCAGGCGGAAGGCCGCGAGTTCGGCGGCCAGGTGCGCCTGCCGTTCCGCCGCGAGGCGTTTCTTCTCCAGGCCGGCCTTGGCCGCTGCCAGCGTTTCGGCCGGCGCCGGGCGGTAGCGTCCCTTGCCCTTTTTATGAAAATAGATCGGCGAGGTGTGCAGCTTCAGCAGCAGCGCCACCGACTCCGCCGGCCGCGGCGCGTGGCCGTAGTATTCCTGCGCCAGCTGCTCGAAACCGAATTCCTCGGTGCCTGCCGCTTCCCACAGGAAATCGGCGTCGAGTTCGGACGTCAGCGTCTCGGCTTCGGCCATCACCTCGGCCGGCGCCGGCGCCGCGAAGCGCAGCAGGATATTGGCCGTCTTGATCTTGCTGCGCTTGCCCGAGGCCGCCTCCACCTGTGCTGTGGCGTCGGTTTCGGACAGGATGGAGCCGGCCTTGAAATGGCCGTCCTCTTCAAAGATGAGATGCATGGAAAATCAGAAATCCAGAATGGTTTGGAAGTGGTGCTCGAACCCGGCAAAGCCGTGGTCGCCGCCGTCTTCGACGATTTGCGTGGCGCCGGCGTAGTAGGCGACCGCGTCGCGGTAGTCGAGCACCTCGTCGCCGGTCTGCACCAGCAACAGGTAGCGTTCGGGCTGCGAGATGGTGGGGACGTCGAGTGCCGCGAGTTCGGCCAGGTGCGCCTCGGTTAGTTCCCATTTCTCGCCGCTGTGCCAGTTGGTCTGCGGACCGAGTGCGGCGCGCAGCAGCGTGTGCGCATGCACGGCGGGATTCACCAGCACCGCTTTCCAGCCGTGCCGCTCGGCCAGGTGGGTGGCATAGAAGCCGCCCAGTGAACTGCCGACCAAGGTGACGGATTCAGGGTGGCGTCGCGCCAGTTCGGCCTCGACCTGGGCAATGGCCGCACGCGGGCTGTTGGCGAGCGCCGGATAGTAATCCGCCTGCCGCCCGATACGCGCCATGTGCTCGCCCAGCTGCCGGGCCTTGCCGGATGCGGGAGAGGAGTTGAAGCCGTGGAGGTAGACGAGCATTCCCGGATTTTACCGGGGCGGCGGGGATTCCAGAAATCGGGGGCGGGGTGCCGTCATCGCGAGTCGCTTAGCAGCGAAACAATCCAGTCGCTCGCACTGAGTGGACGCTTGCAAAAAGCACTGGCCCTTGCCCGTTCGCCCTGAGCCTGTCGAAGGGCTGTCAATAGTAGTGAGGGATTTCGCAGGACACCTGACCGTTGGCCGGGGGTAGCTCGGCAGCTAGTTACTTTCTTTGTCTCGCCAAAGAAAGTAACCAAAGAAAGGTGACCCCGGCATCCCCGAATTCCCGAAGATCAAGCGCGTCGGGTGGGCGGCAAAGAACTCGCCCCGCCTTGCTGTTTTTAATTGGTTTTTTTGTGGGCGGGGCATACGACTCCACACGCGCTTCAGCGCGTAGTGGATCGGAGTCCTTTAGGGCTCAAACACCTTCGCCGCTGATCCGTCCGGCAGACTCGATTTCCGGCGGGGCTATAAGGGGAGGAAAGTCAAAACCATGCCGGTGCGGACTGGGTGGTTTGTGCATCACGCATCAGTCGTCGAAGCAGTAGAAATCCGCCTTGGTCACGCCGCAGTCGGGGCAGCTCCACTCGTCGGGGATGGCTTCGTAGCGGGTGCCCGGTGCCAGGCCGTGGTCGGGGTCGCCGAGCGCCTCGTCATAGACATAGTCGCAGACGGCGCAGGTCCATTTGCGGAAGGCGGGGGCGGATTCGGGGGCGGAGGCCGCAGCGGAGAGATTCATCATGGCAATTTCCACGGATCGAGCGTGGCCAGCAGTTGATTGAAGATGGCGTCGAGCTCGCCGCCCAGCACATCGAGCTGCGGGTTGACATAGGGTTTGAAGACGTCGATAGCCGGGCGGTATGCGACCCAGGTGCGGCCGCCGGCCTCGTACAGGTGGATGCGCAGCGGGATATCGATGCCCGCCGCCTTTTCCGCCGCCCAGACCTTGGCGGCATAGTCGGGGCGAAACACCTCGAGGATCTGGTCGGCCGGCACCTCGATCCCCTTTTTTGCGCAATTGGCCTGGCCGTTGGCGTGGGCGACCAGACCCATCGGATAGGCGGCGATGGCGGCGATCAGTTTCCCTGCGGCTTCGTCCACGGATAGCGATACGGCAAAACGGATCATGCGACCTCTCTTTCATCCTGCGCCAGTGCGCAGGCGTGGCTGTCGAACTCATGCAGTTCCTTGCGCAGGTGCTTGATCGCCGGGGTGACGATGGCGATGAAGTAGGCCTCGCGCAATCTGCGCTGTGCCGCATTATTCGACAAATAGCCCTTGGCGCCCAGATGCAGCATCGCCGCGTTGGCGGCCTTCAGGCTCAATTCGCTGCCGGCCAGCCGCAGTTGCAGCGTTTCCTTCACGTGCGGCAGGCTGCCGTCGCGGTCGATGCGGTCGGCCAGGTCGTAGGTCGCGGCACGCGCGGCGTCGAGCTCGGCTTGCAGGGCGTCGGCCTGGACGTCGAGGAAGCGGTTGACGTGGCCGAACTGCTTGTCGGCCCGTTGCATCATGCCCACGCAGGCATCGACGAGGCCGAGGCCCATGCCCATCTGCAACAGGATGAAGGCCGATTTGGTGCGGTCGCGGAAAGCGTCGAATTCGTGCGGGTGGCAGACCACCTGCGCGTCGGGCAGGAACACGTCGCGGAACTGGCAGGCGAAGGTGTTGGTGCCTTCCATGCCGATGAAGTGCGCGTTCTGCGCCAGCGTGAGGCCGGGTGTGCTGCCGTGCAGCAAGCCGATCACCAGCCCTGGCGCGTCGGGCAGCGAGGCGCCCATGTGGAAATGATGCTCGGGCCCGATATTCGACACCCAGGGCAGCACGCCGTTGACACGGTAGCCGCCCTCGACGCGCTGCGCCTTGAGACGGGTTTCCTCGATACCCACGCAGGACTTCATGGTGTTCGACTGTGCGGTGCCGCCCAGCACCTCGCCACGTGCCATCTTCGGCAGCATGTCGGCTGCGAGCGCGGGATTGGTGCCGTTCAGCACGTACCACTGCAGCGCGTACTGCGCCCACAGCAGGAAGCCGGTGGACACGCAGTGCTTGGATGCTTCCTCGATGATCTGGATCGCGTGTTTCAGGCCGCGCCCGCTGCCGCCGTGCGACGCCGGCGTGAGGCCGCCCAGTCCGCCCAGCGTGCCGAGCTTGCGCAGAAAGGTGTCGGGATATAGGCCCTTCAGGTCGATGTCGACCACCTTGGGCGCGAGTTCTTCGACGATGAGGTCGGACAAGCCCGGCAGGATTTCGCAGGCTTCAACCGGGAGAGAGGGGGCGAGGGCGACGGCGGGCATGGTGCGCTCCTGATTCGATAAAGGGACGGCTCAGGCCAGCTCGACGCTGACGTTCACCGGATTGCGCAGCGTGTTGGCCACCGGCGACCAAGCGTTGGAATGCGCGACCAGATCCTTCAGTTCGGCCTCGCTGGCATCGCCTTCCAGGTGCACTTTGACGCGCACGTCGGTGAAGCCCAGCTTTTTCATCGGGTCGAGGTCGCCCACGCCCCACACGGCGGTCACGTTGATGTCGCCTTCGAGTTCGAGCTCGATCTTCGACAGCGTGATGCCGCGTGCCACGGCGTTGGCATGCAGGCCGACCGACAGGCAGGAACCCAGCGTGGCCAGCACGGCTTCGGACGGATTCGGCGCGGTGTCGTCGCCCAGCAGGTGCGGCGGCTCGTCGATCACGTGGGCCGGCAGGTTGCGCACATAGGTGAGATTGCGGAACTTGCTTTCGCATACGGTCTTCGCTTTCAGCGTGATGACCGATTGCGGGTTGGCCTTGCCTTTGGTTGACAGTGCGGCGAGGCCTTCGCTGGAAATGGGCTCGAGGATGGTTTGGGTTTTCAGGGCAACGACTTCAGACATGGCATGACTCCTTGGTTGAGAGGATCGGGGAACCGACATGCCCTGTATTGCGATTCCTGTGCCAGCTCTGAAAAACGTGGCAAGCCATTGTTTGTTATTCATATTTGCCTTCCCGTCCGGCTGTCGCTAATGGCCTGCGCTAACAAATTGTCAACCATTGTCAGCTTGCCTCGGCCGCTTCGAGCCGCTGCAGACGGTAGTTCAGCTGGCGCAGGGTCAGCCCCAGCATCTGGGCCGCGCGCGATTTGTTGCCATGGGCGTGCGCCAGCGCCTGCGCGATCTGCTGACGGTCGTGCGACTGCGCAGGGAGATAGGGGCGTACGGTGGCAAGCGCAGGCGGGCTCGCCTGGACGCTGCCGAACGATCTGCCGGCCTCCGGCGTGGCTTCGCTGTGGATCACGCGCTCGACCTCCTGTGCCGGAATCGTCGCGCCCTCGGCCAGCAGCACCAGGCGTTCCAGCACGTTGCGCAATTGCCGGATATTGCCCGGCCAGTGGTAGCCCGCCAGCGTCTCCATCGCCTCCGGCGTCAGGCCGACGTTGCGCTGATAGCTCTGACTGATGAGGTTGAGCTGGTGGCGCACCAGCGGGCGGATGTCTTCGGGACGTTCGCGCAGTGCGGGCAGGCGGATCGGAATGATGTTGAGGCGGTAATACAGGTCGAGACGGAAGCGGCCCGCGCTCACCTGCTGCTGCAGGTCGAGGTTGGTGGCGGCGACGATGCGTACGTCGATCGGCGTTTCGCGGCGGCCGCCGACGCGCTGCAGCGATTTCTCCTGCAGCACGCGCAAGAGCTTCACCTGCATCGCCAGCGGCAGGTCGCCGATCTCGTCGAGAAACAGCGTGCCGCCGTTCGCCTGCTCGAAGTATCCGGCGCGCGCCGCGACCGCGCCGGTGAATGCGCCTTTCTCGTAGCCGAACAATTCCGACTCGAACAGGTTTTCCGGGATCGCGCCGCAGTTCACCTTGACGAAAGGCTGGTCGCGCCGCGGGCTCGACAGATGCAGCGCGCGGGCGAACAACTCCTTGCCGGTGCCCGATTCGCCCAGCAGCAGCACCGTCACGTCGGTGGACGACACTTGTTCGATCTGGCGCAAGGCATGACGCAGGGCGGGCGATTCGCCGACGATGCCGAGCGTGGCCGGCTGCGGCGTGCCGCGCTCGAGCGCCCATTTGAGTTCGCGGTTCTCGTGTTCCAGGCGGGCGGTCTGTTCCGCCACGCGATCGTTCAGTTTGAGGATCTGCGTGATCAGCGTGGCGATGATTTCGAGGATGCGCAGGTCGTCGGCCAATGCTCGCGCGCGTCCGCGGATGCGGTGCACCCCCAGCAGACCCAGGACCTCGCCATCGCTGCGCAGCGGCAGGGCAATGAAGCTGACCGTTTCGTTCGGCAGGTGTGAACGGTCCACCGCGCGTGCGAGGTAATGCGGATCGTTGTCGATGTCCTGCACGATCACCGGCTCGCCGCTTTGCAGGGCGCGCCCGGTGACGCCGACCCCCGGGTGATAGATGCCGCGTTCGATTTCCGTGGCCGTCAGGCCGTAGGCATAACGGATCGCATAGTCGCCGT
Organism: Thiobacillus sp. SCN 63-57; assembly: GCF_001725555.1. Classification (NCBI taxonomy): domain Bacteria; kingdom Pseudomonadati; phylum Pseudomonadota; class Betaproteobacteria; order Nitrosomonadales; family Thiobacillaceae; genus Thiobacillus; species Thiobacillus sp. SCN 63-57. The sequence goes on from NZ_MEGP01000020.1 coordinate 42,235, forward strand.
CGGACTGCCGCAACACCACGCGCCCGCGATTGAGCCCAAGAAACTCCGAGACCAGATGCAGCATTTCGCGGATCACCGGTCCGGGCTCCAGGCTTTTTCCGACCAGGCGTGCCGATTCGCGAATAACCAGCATTTCCTCGTTCTGTAGATGTTCGGCTGGCAATGCAGGGGATGTCATGGCGATTCCTCAAAACATTTTGTCAACACTGTGTAATCAAGAATCGGACCAACGTTGAGGGCGGCTTCGGATATTCCTTGAAAAGCGATGGATAAACAGCTGCTTAGTGTCGATCGTGTGGGCTGGCACGCTTCCTGATAAGACCTTTGGTGTCGACACGATGCATCGCTCAGCCGGGTTCCTCCAGGCCCGCCAAATCAGGCGTTGGAGCGGTCGGCGTGCTGCAAACCGGAATCGGTGGCCATGCACCAGACCGGAGCGCGGTGCGGCGACGCTGGTGCATGCGGACGTGTTGTGACGCCAAGTTTTTTCAACCGATGGGAGCGCTTAATGTCCGGTTTTGATAATCCGTTTGACCCCGATACCCCACTGCACCGTGCAGGATGCAGTTGCGGCCGCCACCACAGTCAGGCTGATCATGATGCCGCCATGCAAAACGAGGATGCGCGCGTGTCGCGCGTGGTCGAATCGGCGGTGATGCGCGGCCTGTTCCCCGACGACCAGATGCGCCGCAATTTCCTGCGCGCGGTCGGCGCCGGCACGGCGATGGCGGCGATCTCGACCTTGTTCCCGATGGGTGCCGCCAAGGCGCTGGCGGCGGAAAAAGGCAAGCTGGAAAAAACCGATCTCAAGATCGGCTTCGTCCCCATCACCTGCGCCACGCCCATCATCATGGCGGGGCCCATGGGTTTCTACGAGCGCGAAGGCTTGAACGTCAGCCTGCAGAAAACCGCCGGCTGGGCCGTCGTGCGCGACAAGGTGCAGAACAAGGAATACGACGCATCGCACCTGCTGTCCCCGATGCCGCTGGCGATGTCGCTGGGGCTGGGATCGGCCAAACAGGCGGTCGACGTGGCGACGATCCAGAACATCAACGGCCAGGCCATCACGCTGCATCTCAAGCACAAGGACAAGCTCAATCCCAAGGACTGGAAGGGGATGAAGTTCGGCCTGCCGTTCGACTACTCGATCCACAACCTGCTGTTGCGCTACTTCCTCGCCGAGCATGGCCTCGACCCGGACAAAGACGTCGAACTGCGCATGATGCCGCCACCCGACATGGTGGCCAACCTGCGCGCCGGCAACATCGACGGCTTCCTCGGCCCCGAGCCGTTCAACCAGCGTGCGGTATACGAAGGCTTCGCCTTCATCCACACCCTGTCGCGCGACCTGTGGGATGGCCATCCCTGCTGTGCCTTCGGCGTGAAGGAGGGTTTCTACAAGGAGTATCCCAACACCTACGCTGCGCTGTTCCGGGCGATTGCGAGCGCGACCGACTACGCGCACAAGCCGGAAAATCGCAAGGCCATCATCGAGGCCATCGCCCCGGCCAACTACCTCAACCAGCCCATCCCGGTGCTGGAGCAGGTCATGACCGGGCGATTCGCCGACGGCCTCGGCAGCGTGAAGAATGTGCCGGACCGCGTCGACTTCGATCCTTTCCCCTGGCAGTCGATGGCGGTGTGGATCCTTACGCAGCTGAAGCGCTGGAACTACATCAAGGGCGAGGTCAACTACAAGGCCGTTGCCGAAGACGTGTTCCGCGCTACCGATGCGAGGAAGCGCATGGCCGAGATCGGGCTGAAGGCGCCGGCGTCGAGCTACACGAAGCACACCATCATGGGCAAGGTGTTCGATCCCGCGAAGCCTGCCGAATACCTCAACTCCTTCGCCATCAAACGCGCATGAAGACCCGATTCTCACTCAGTCAGAAGGCCGGCTTGTTGTCGCTCGGGCTGTTCGCGGCAATCCTGCTGGTCTGGCAGCTGCTGACGCTGCCGGAAACCCATGTGGCCGCGGCCAACGTCGATCCTGAATACGCCGCGCTGATGGGGGGCGGGGGGGCCAAGGCCGCCTCGGGGTTCCCCACCCCGGCGGCGATGGCGCAGACCGTGTGGGACAAGCTGTCCCACCCGTTCTACGACAACGGTCCCAACGACAAGGGCATCGGTATCCAGCTCGGCTATTCGCTGGCGCGCGTGCTCGGCGGTTTTTTCCTCGCCGCCGTGGTGGCGATCCCGCTCGGCTTCGCCATCGGCAACTCGCGCGTGGTCTACCAGGCGATCAATCCCTACGTGCAGCTGTTAAAGCCGATCTCGCCGTTGGCGTGGATGCCGCTCGCGCTCTACACGATCAAGGACGCCTCGGCCTCGTCGATCTTCGTCATCTTCATCTGCTCGCTGTGGCCGATGCTGATCAATACCGCGCACGGCGTCGCCAACGTGAAGAAGGACTGGCTCGACGTCTCGCGCACGCTGGAAGTGAATCCGCTGCGAAAGGCCTTCCGCGTGATCCTGCCGGCCGCCGCGCCGACCATCCTCGCCGGCATGCGCATCTCCATGGGGATCGCCTGGCTGGTCATCGTCGCCGCCGAAATGCTGGTCGGCGGCACCGGGATCGGCTACTTCGTGTGGAACGAGTGGAACAACCTGTCGCTCACCAACGTGCTGTTCGCCATCCTCATGATCGGTGTCGTCGGCATGGCGCTCGACAGCCTCTTCGGCGTGCTCGGCAAGCGCGTCGCGTATCAGGAATGAACCGGGGAATGCAAGCATGACAAGTCCATCCATCCATCCCTTCCTGCAGGTCGAGAACCTGGCGCGCATCTATCCCAGCCCGAGCGGGGGCGAGCCGGTCACCGTCTTCGACCACGTCAACTTCCGCATCCACAAGGGCGAGTTCGTCTGCGTCACCGGCCATTCCGGCTGCGGCAAGTCGACCATCCTCAACATCCTCGCCGGCCTTGACAGCGCCAGCCTGGGCAACGTGTTCATGGACGGTCGCGAAGTATCCGGTCCCAGCCTCGATCGCGGCGTCATCTTCCAGAGCCATGCGCTGATGCCCTGGCTCACCGTGCTGGAGAACGTCGCCTTCGCCGTGAAGTCGCGCTGGCCCGCCCGCAACAAGCAGCAGGTGCGCGAGCATGCCATGCGCTACATCGAACTGGTCGGCCTGAAAGGGGCCGAACACAAGCTGCCGTCGCAGCTGTCCGGCGGCATGAAGCAGCGCGTCGGCATCGCGCGCGCGTTTTCCATTGAGCCGAAAATGCTGTTGATGGACGAGCCCTTCGGCGCACTCGATGCGCTGACGCGCGGCGTCATCCAGGACGAACTGCTGAAGATCTGCGCCGAAACGCAGCAGACCGTGTTCATGATCACGCACGACGTCGACGAGGCCATCCTGCTGTCCGACAAGATCATGTTGATGTCGAACGGACCGCACGCGCGCATCGCCGAGATCGTCAACAACACCCTGCCGCGTCCGCGTGACCGCAGCGCCATCCACAAGCAGCCGCACTACTATCCGATCCGCAACCATCTGGTCGATTTCCTGGTGAGCCGCTCGAAGCTGTTCGGCAGCCTGCGCGATGCGCCCGATGCCCCCAGTTCACCCACCGTGTTCGACCCGGCCGACCTCGTCGAGTCCGACGTCGAGCCGGTCGTCGTCCACACGCCGCCCGTCGGCAAGCCCCACATCCACCTCGTCAACGCCTAAGGACCATCATGACCCGCACCGAAGTCACCGATCTCATTCTCGCTGCCAAGCACAAGAAAGGCCTCAAATGGGCCGACATCGCCAAGAAAGTCGGCCAGAGCAAGGAATGGACAACCGCCGCCCTCCTGGGCCAGATGACGCTCGACAAGAAGCAGGCCGCCACCGTCGGCAAGCTGCTCGGCCTCCCGGCCGACGCGGTCGACCAGTTGCAGATGGTGCCGTACAAGGGCAGCCTGCCTTCCGCCGTGCCGACCGATCCGCTGATCTACCGCTTCTATGAGCTGATCATGGTCTACGGCATCACGATCAAGTCGCTGATCCACGAAGAGTTCGGCGACGGCATCATGAGCGCGATCGATTTCTCGATGGATATTTCGCGCGTGCCGGATCCCAAGGGGGATCGGGTGAAGATCGTGCTGAACGGGAAGTTCCTGCCGTACAAGATGTACTGATTCCCTAGTTGCGCCGCAGCCAGGCCTCGAATTCATCCGGTGGCAGCGGTTTCCCGGCGTAGAGATAGCCTTGCGCGTAATCGCACCCTGCCGCGACCAGTAGGGCGCGCTGCCCGGCGGTTTCCACGCCCTCCGCGATGACCTTCAGCCCCAGTTCGTGCGCCATGACGATGATCGCCCTCGAGAGGGCCATGTCGTTCGGGTCCGTTTCGATGTCGCGCACGAACGACCGGTCGATCTTCAGGTAGTCGATGGGAAACTGCTTGAGATAGGACAGCGTGGAATAGCCCGTCCCGAAATCGTCGATGGCGATCTGGATGCCGGCGTCGCGAAATGCCAGCAGCTGCTCGGTGACGTCGGCATGCGCATTGAGCAGCAGGTTTTCCGTGATCTCGATCGTAAGATTCGTGCCCGGCAATCCGATGTCCTGCAGATGTCGTAGCCATGCCTGGGTACGCGGGCGTCCTTCCGCCCGGAACTGCACGGGCGACATGTTGATGCTGACCTGGAAATCGTCGCCGAATTCATCGCGCCATGCCTGCACGCGCCGCGCCGACTCCATGAGGACCCATTCGCCGATTTCGTTGATGAGTCCGGTTTCTTCGGCGAGCGGAATGAAGTCCATCGGGTTGACCAGCCCGCGCGTGGGATGTCGCCATCGCAGCAGCGCTTCGGCCTTGCAGGTGCGTCCAGTGGACAGCTCGACGATCGGCTGGAAATGGGCGACGAATTGCCGGGCGGCAATCGCTTCGCGCAGGTCGCGGGACAGTTTCAGACGCGTCTGGGCGGCTTCCTGCAGCGACGCGGTGAAATAGAAAAAGCGATTGCGCCCATGTTTTTTGGCGGCATACATGGCCTGGTCGGCATGCTTCAACAGCGTGTCGATATCGTTGGCATCGCCCGGATATACGGTGATGCCGATACTGGCCGTGATGTAAGCCAGTTCGTCGCCGAGACGAAAAGGCTCGGCCAGGCGTCCGATGATTTTCTGGGCGATGGTCTCGATGTGGGTACGATCCGACAGGTCGGCCAGGATGACCGTGAATTCATCGCCGCCCAGACGCGCGACCGTATCGGCATCGCGCAGGCAAGCGCGGATGCGTCGGGCCGCCTCCTGCAGCAGGATGTCGCCCACGTCATGCCCCAGCGTGTCGTTGACCTCCTTGAACTCGTCGAGATCGACCAGCAGGAGTGCCAGGAAGAAGTCGGCACGCTGGGACTTGATGATTTCCTGGCCCAGGCGGTCGAGGAACAGTCGCCGGTTGGGTAGTTGCGTCAGCGGATCGAAGTTGGCCTGGCGCTGAATGGTTTCCTCCGCCTGCCTGCGCTCGCTGACATCAAGGTAGGTTCCGATCAGGCGCGTGGGAGCATGGGCCGAATCACGGGTGACTACCATGCCATGCGCCTGGATCCATTTCCAGCTGCCGTCCTTGCAGCGTTTGCGATGTTCATGGACGAAGGTGTCGCGGCGGCCGTCAAGCAGCGGTTGTCGTGCGGCCATCAGGCCGGGCAGGTCGTCCGGGTGAACGCGCTGCAGCCAGTCGTCCATGCAGGAGCCGATCTCATGGTCGGCAAATCCCAGCATGGCCTTGCTGCGGCTTGAAAGCAGAATCCGGTTGGCTGGAATGTCCAGATCCCATACACCGGCCCCCGTGCTGTCCAGCGCGAAGCGCCAGCGTTCCTCCACATCGCGCAACCTGGCGTTGATCTCCGCGGTTTCCCGTCTGGAGAGGACGAGCTTGCGCACGAGCGGCGTCACCAGTCCGTACAGCAGGAGAATGCCCGTCACGACCAGGAGGGCCAGCAGCGGAACGATGATCCAGAGTTGTCGTCGGACGGGACCGAACAGTTCAGCCTGGTCGATCTTCAGCACCATGCCGGGCCCCAGGCGGCCCAATGGGGTGTAGGCGGCGACCACGTCCTCGTGGCGGTAATCCTGCGTGAATACAATGCCGGTTTCCCCTTTCAGCGCATGGCTCATGGGCAGCGGCTGCCCGGCTATCGTGCGAGCCATGCGTGCAAACACGTGTTGCGACCGGGTGAGCGGGAAGCATTGCATGTCCTTTTCCAACGGGGCGCACAGGGCGAGCTCCACGGTTTTTCCCAGCACGCCCGCTTCGGCGATGGCATTCGTCAGCCGTGGCAGGGTGGATTCGGTCCGTGCCGTGCCCATGAGGTGGCCCCCTTCGTCCATGACCTCATGGTCGACCCGCAGGATCAGTTGTCCATCCCACAGCAGATGTGATGTGGCTTGCGTGTTGAGGGGCACGTTGAGCGCCGGGCTTTTCGCCGGATGACCTGCATACACGATTGCCTGGCCATGGCTGTCATGAAAGGAGACACTGGCGAATCCAATCGGCAGAAAGGAATCCGCAATCTGCTGCAAGGCTTGTCGGCTGGCCTCATTGTCCGGCTTCGCCTTCAGCTGCTGCAGGTTGTGGATCACGAAAGGGCGGGTGGAAACAGCCAGCGCATTGGTCACGCCTGAGCTGATCTCGCTTTCGAACAGTCGGCGGTCGTTCTGGAGGGCGGTGGCCAGGCTTTTGACGAGGACGGACTCCGCTTGTCGCTGCATCAGGGCATACACGGCGATGCCGGCGGCGAGCGTCAGGACAATCAGGATGAGGCCACCGATGAGGCCGATGCGGTGACTTTCGAATTGCCGATCCAAATACATTCCCCCCGATCTCGCGCTGGGCATGCCGGGGCGTGCACGCGCAAGGTATTGATATCGTGGATGCTGCCAGTTCGACAACTTACCACGCATTTCGGGAGAAGGTTGAAAGGGCGGTCGGCCACTGTAGTGGCCGACCGCAATGACGGGCAGCGCGTCAGCGCGCCATCGCCACCGCGTTCACCGCCACACGGGCACTGGCGCGCTGGCTCAGCAGACTGTTGAATATCAGCGCCAGGATGACAAACGCAGCGCCTGCCAGTTCGGCAAGCCCGAAACGATGGCCGAGGATGACGCCGATGACGAACGCGGATACCGGCACGAAGTTGATGAACAGCACGCCGTTGAGCGCGCCCAGCTGCCGGATGCCGGCATTCCAGCTCAATACGGCGATCACCGCGCCGATCACCACCATGTAGGCCAGTGCCCACAGTCCGTCCTGCACGGCCGCCATGGTGGGCGGATGAATGTGGCCCAGCCGCGTCATCGCGGCAGTCGCGGCAAAGATGCTCAGCGCACCCAGCAGACAGGTCAGCGTGGTATAGCGCAGCGGCGACCAGTGTGTGAAGCGTGCGGCCCCCAGCGTGTAGAACACCCAGCACAGTGCGCCGAGCAACAGCAGCAGGTCACCGCCGACCTGACCCGAGGCAGACAGCGTGGAGAGATGGCCGTTGCTCACCACCAGCACCACGCCGGTCAAGGCGATGGCGATGGCGACCAGCGTGTGCCCGGCCGGGCGGACGCCGCGCATGCCCCAGTTCACCAGGGCGGTCATCAGGGGCATCAGTGCCATGATGACCGCAGCGTGCTCGGGCCGGCTGTGCGCCAGACCGGTGAACGCGAGCAGGTTGAAGCCGGCAAAGCCCAGGCTGCCATATAGCCAGAGCAGCATGCCGCGACCCTCGAGCCGGAAGGCGCCCCGCCCTTCACGGTAGGCCAGCAAGCCGGCGAAGAGAAAGGCGGCGCCCCCATAGCGGATGGCGGTCATATGGAACGCGTCGATCTGCGGCAGCAGGGGCTTGGCGACCTGGAACATGCCGCCCCAGGAGACGGCGGCGAGCAGCAGCAGGCCCATGGCCTGGAAAAGCGAAGCGCGGGACATCGTGATCTCCTTGCAACAGTGCGATGTGCATAGCGTAGCCATTCGAGGCCTGTTAAAAATCCCTCCGGAAGGCATATGATTGTTTCCCCTGGGTTAACAATAGTGTCCGCCATGCTCGACCTGGAAGCTGCCCGCATCTTCACCCTCGTGGTCCAGAACCAGTCCTTTTCGGAAACCGCGCGCAAGCTGGGCGTATCGGCGCCGGTCATCAGCAAGCAGGTGGCGCGCCTGGAAAAATCGCTGGATGCGCGGCTGCTGCAGCGCACCACGCGTCGCCTCGGCCTGACCGAGGCCGGTACCGCGTTCTATGCGCATTGCGTACGCATGCTCGAAGAGGCCGACGCCGCCGAACGCGCAGTGAGCCGCCTGCATGAAGCGCCGCGCGGCCACCTGCGCGTCAGCGCGACCGTCGGCTTCGGCAGCTTGCGCATCGCCCCGCTGCTGCCGGGCTTCCTGTCGCGCTATCCCGAAGTGAGCGTGGAACTGGTGTGCGACGACCGCGTGGTGGATCTGGTCGATGGCGGCTACGACCTCGCCCTGCGCCTCACCGCCCAACCCGGCGAACTGCTGGTGGCGCGGTCCTTGGCTGCGGTGCGCCAGGTGCTTTGCGCCGCACCCGCCTATCTCCAACGCCGTGGCACGCCGCAACGGCCGGAAGAACTCGCGGACCACAACTGCCTGCGCTACCTGCGCAGCGACGAGACGGGCGATACCCGCTGGGCGTTCGTGAGCGAGGGGCACCCCCTCAACGTGCCGGTGAGCGGTAACTTTTTCACCAACAACATTGATGCCCTGCGGCGGGCGGCTCTGGCCGGTCTGGGGGTCATCCTGGGTTCGAGCTACCGGCTGGAGCCGGATATTCGGGCGGGGCGGCTGGTGGAGATTCTGGCTGATTTCCTGCCTGGGCAGGATGCGCGGATTTATGCGGTGTATCCGTCGAATCGGCATTTGAGTCCGAAGGTGCGGGTGTTTATTGATTATCTGGTGGAGGCGTTGGTGGAGACTTAGGGGGCTGCCCTGGGCATCCGTTCGCGTTGGCCTGTACTGGTTGCGGCGCACACTACTTTAGCCGCCGTTCGCCCTGAGCCTGTCGAAGGGCTTGGTCGTTGTAGTGAGGTGTTCGCAGGACTGAGGATCGTTGGCCGGGGGTAGCCCGGCGGCTAGTCACTTTTCTTGTCTCGCCAAGAAAAGTGACCAAAAGAAGGCGACCCCGACAGCCCCGAATTCCCGGAAATCGAGCCTGCCGGACGGGCGGCGAAGAACTCGCCCCGCCTTCGATGTTTTTAATTGGTTTTTTGTGGGCAGGGCTCAAACACCTTCGCCGCTGATCCGCCCGGCAGACTCGATTTCCGGCGGGGCTGTAAGGGGAGGAAAGTCAAAACCAGGGCGGTGATGACTGGGCGGTTTGCGTGCTAGTGATGCGACGCAAGTCCGGTGCGCCCTTACGTCGGCTGCTCTTGCTCCTCGATGAACTGTTTGAGGCGTCTGTATCTTGGCGTCAGCTTGCCTTTGCCTCCTGTGTAGTCCAGATATGTTCCGGTGAACATTTCATAACAGCCTGTCCGAGATATTCGATTCATGAAATCCCTAATTTCTTCTTGAGGAATATTTAGATCAGTTGTCAGGCGTGCCGAAAAATCATCCCAAAATGTATTGGTCCATTGAAGGTCGTTCTGATCTGGATTCCATGGTTGACTTGAGTATGAGTCAAGGATTGTCAGCGCCTGCAATTCTCGATAATTGAGCTCGTCCAGTATCTCCAAAAAGATTTCATACTCATCTACGTCCCGCGGTCCATTGGGGGAAACCGATGATTTCAGCAGTCTGGCAAACATTCTGATCTTTTCTCGGTGTCGTGAGTTGAGTGCATAACGGGCTGTGGCAAAGTAACAGTGCAAGAAATCTTCTGATTCCAATTCGGCAGGATCAATTTGCGTGGTGCCTTTGGCAAGCTCATCAAAGAAAGCCCTAGAACGTTGCTCCCGAATTGTTGTAAGTGTTCGGGCAAGTACGACGTCGATTGCACCGCCTATCCCAAAGGGGATAAGTTGAATTAGCCCACGGATAACCCGGTTACCCTCGTAGCGAGCAAGAAGGGTTTGGGTGGTTGGGGTGTTCATGCAGTTTGGTTCGTGGGACGAAATGACACAAATAATAATCAGAAACGTGGGGCTATCACTTGCCTGGTTTTGACTTTCTTCCCCTTACAGCCCTGCCGAAGATCAAGTGTGGCGGGTGGATCAGCGGCAAAGGTGTTTGAGCCCCGCTCACAAAAATTAAATCAACCCGACAAAAGCGGGGCGAGTTCTTTGCCGCCCATCCGGCGCGCTTGATCTTCGGGGTTTCGGGGCTGTCGGGGTCGCTTTCTTTTGGTTCCTTTTCTTGGCGAGACAAGAAAAGGAACCAGCTGCCGGGCTACCCCCGGCCAACGGTCAGCAGTCCTGCGAACACCTTCACCACAACGACCAGCCCTTCGACAGCACCCGCAAGGAGCACGCCGGTGGGTCCCCGCAGCTGCGCGGCGATCCTTCCGCAGGCTCAGGGCGAACGGCAACTGCCCCTTGCTTACGCATATCCCCCATACCGATGCATAGGCGTCAACACAATATCCTCGTGATAGTGATGATGCAGCGCGTCCAGCAGTTTCGCGTGTATCCCCCCGAACCCCCCGTTGCTCATCATCAGCACATGATCGCCCGGCCGCGCGTCGGCCACCAGTTGCGCAACCAGCTTGTCGAGGTTGTCGAACACGCGCGCCTTGTCGCCCAGCGGCGCCAAAGCCTCGGCGGGGTCCCAGCCGAGGTTGGCGCCGTAGCAGTAGACCTGGTCGGCCTCGGTGAGGCTGCCGGGCAGCTGGGCTTTCATGACGCCGAGCTTCATGGTGTTGGAACGCGGCTCCAGCACGGCGAGGATGCGGCTCTTGCCGATCTTCGCCCGCAGGCCTTCGACGGTGGTGGCGATGGCGGTGGGATGGTGGGCGAAGTCGTCGTAGACGGTGATGCCGTGGACGGCACCGCGGATTTCCATGCGGCGCTTGACGTTCTCGAAACGGGACAGGGCATCGATCGCAGTGGCGGCGGGCACGCCGGCGTGGCGCGCGGCGGCAATCGCCGCGAGTGCGTTCATGCGGTTGTGCTCGCCGATCAGTTCCCACTTCACGCGGCCTTGCAGCGTGCCGTTGAAGAAGACGTCGAAGCTGCCCTGGATGTCGGCTTCGCCTGTGGTCCAGCCGTCTGCGCCGTTGGTTGACGTGGCGCCGAAGCGCTCGACCGGAGTCCAGCAGCCGCGTGTGAGCACGCGTTCGAGGTTGGCGTCGGCGCCGTTGGCGACGATGAGGCCGTTGCCCGGGACGGTGCGCACGAGGTGGTGGAACTGGGTCTCGATGGCGGCGAGGTCGGGGAAGATGTCGGCGTGGTCGTATTCGAGGTTGTTGAGGATGACGGTGCGCGGCCGGTAGTGGACGAACTTGGAGCGCTTGTCGAAGAAGGCGGTGTCGTATTCGTCGGCTTCGATGACGAAGAAGGGCGTGTCGGTCAGCCGCGCGGAGACTTCGAAATTCTGCGGAACGCCACCGATCAGGAAGCCGGGACGCATGCGGGCGTCGTCGAGGATCCAGGCCAGCATGGCGGAGGTGGTGGTCTTGCCGTGGGTGCCGGCGACGGCGAGCACCCATTTGTCGCGCAGGACGTTGTCGGCCAGCCACTGCGGGCCGGAGGTGTAGGGCAGGCCGCGTTCGAGGAGAGTTTCCATCAGCGGGTTGCCGCGGGTGACGACGTTGCCGACGACGAAGATGTCGGCCTTGATGTCGGCCTGGCTGGCGTCAAAGCCTTCGATGAGGTCGATGCCGAGCGCGCGCAGCTGGTCGGACATCGGCGGGTAGACGTTGGCGTCGCAGCCGGTGACGGTGTGACCAGCTGCGCGGGCGATGGCGGCGATGCCGCCCATGAAGGTGCCGCAGATGCCGAGGATGTGGATGTGCATTTTCTTGGTGAGGCGTTAGGGGTTAGGGGTTAGGTGGGGGAGGCAAGGGGGTGGCCGCGGTTCCGGCTCCTTACCCCTCACGCCTCACTCGGACATGATTATCCCATGGCGGCGGCGCGTGCCTGCTGGATCAGGTGGGTCAGCAGGGCGCGCAGTTTGGCGGGGCGCAGCGGCTTGTGCAGCAGGGGAAAGCCGGCGCGGCTGATGCGCAGGATGGTGTCGGGCGCGGTGTCGCCAGTGACCAGGATGGCCGGAATGTCGTGGCCGAATTTCTGCCGCAGGCGGGGGACGACCTCGATGCCGTCGATGTCGTCGGGCAGGCGGTAATCCGACACGATGACGTCGGGCACGCGGTCGAGGCTGGTGAGCCAGTGTTCGGCCTCGTCGGCGCTGTGGGCAGTGACCAGGTCGATCTGCCAGTTGTCGAACAGTTCGGCCATGCCGCGCAGGATGGCGCTTTCGTCGTCCACCAGCAGCACCAGCGCATCGGTGGGGATGGAACCGGGCGAATGCGCGGTGGTGGGCGGCTGAATCAGGCGCGTTTCGCCGCTGGGCACGTCGATGCTGAATATCGAGCCGTGACCCGGGTGGGAGAGCAGGTCCACCCGGTGTCCCAGCAGCCGGCCGAGGCGGGACACGATGGCGAGTCCGAGTCCGAGGCCCTTGCTGCGGTCGCGTGCCGGGTTGTGCAGCTGGACGAATTCCTGGAATACGCTCTCCTGCTGGTCGAACGGGATGCCGCGTCCGGTGTCGATCACGCTGATGCGCACCAGCTCGCCGCGCTGCCGGCAGGCCACCAGAATGCCGCCGTCGTCGGTGTAGCGGATGGCGTTGGCGATCAGGTTGACGAGAATGCGCTCGATCAGCAGCGGGTCGCTGTACAGGGTGACGTCGCACGGGCGGAAACGCAGGCGCAGCTGCTTTTCCGCCGCCAGCGCACCGAATTGCTGTTCGAGTTCGACGAACATCTTCTGCAGCGGAAAATGCACCGGGTGTGTTTCGATGGTGCCGGCGTCGAGCCGCGAAATGTCGAGCAGCGCGTTGAACAACAGTTCCATGGCTGCGGTGGAGGCTTCGATGTTGTCGATCAGGGTTTGCGCCTCGGGCTGCTGGTTGCGTGCCTTCAGCGCAGCGACAAACAGCGACAGGGCATGCAGCGGTTGCCGCAGGTCGTGGCTGGCTGCGGCGAAGAAGCGTGACTTGGCCTGGTTGGCGCGTTCGGCCATGTCTTTTTTGGCGGCGAGGTCGGCGGTGGCTTCGCGGATGCGCTGCTCCAGTTCGCCACGGTGCGTCTGCAAGGCCTCCGCCATGTCGTTCACGCCGGCGGCCAGGGCGCCAACCTCGCCTTCGGGCGGTAAGTGGGTGCGCACCGAGAGATCGTCGCAGGCGAGTAGTCCCACCACGCGGCCGACATGCTGCAGCTGGCCGGCCAGCCGGTTGGACAGCCGCCAGGCCAGTGCGCCGGTCAGCGCCAGGGCCAGCAGCATCAGGAGGACGGCATGGATCAGGGTGTCGCGCTTGAACGTGGCGATCTGGTCGAGTTGGACGCCGACTTCCACTTCGCCCAGCAGGTCGCTGGCAATGGCCGGGTCGGCCGGAAACAGGGCGTTGTCCTGGACCACGGTGTCGGGCAGGAGAATGCGGGCGCGCTGTCGATAGCGGTCGGCGAGCTGGTTGGCATCCAGGACGTCGCCGGCGCTGGCCAGCGTATGGCCATGGAGGTCGGTGATGCGGGCAAACGCCAGTTGGTTGTTGCGGGCTTCGGTCTCGAGCAGGTGGCGGGCCAGGACCGTGTCGCCGCTGACCAGTGCGTAGGGCAAGGCATCAGCGAGGTGTCGGGCCGAACTTGTGGCCCGTGCGTGGAGAGCCTTTTCGGCCGTGGCCAGTGCCTGCGAGGTGAAGTAGGCCACCATGCCGAATTCGGCGAGCAGCGCAGGCAGCAGGGCGATCATCAGCATCCGGCTGCGGATGCTGGAAGGCGACAGGCGGCGGAGCCAGGCGCGCGGAGCGGTCACGAATTATGGGTCAAGCGCTGGATGGCGAGCACGGCCTCGGTTCGATTGGTCACGTCGAGGGCGCGAAAAATTGCCGCGATGTGGACTTTCACCGTGCTTTCCGACATCGCCAGCATGCCGGCGATGGCCTTGTTGGCACAGCCCTGTGCCAGCAGGCGCGCCACTTCGAGCTGGCGCGCGGTCAGCCCGCTATGCTGCAGGGCCTCGAAATCGGCCGGCACCACCGTATGCAGTCCGCCGTTCCCGTCGCCCAGGCAGGCCGGCACGAAAATGTTGCCTGCCAGTACCTGCCGCAGCGCGGACAGCATCACCGCGGTGGACGCGGCCTTGGGAATGTAGCCGAGCGCGCCGGCTTCCAGCGCATTGCGGATGTCGTGCGGTGATTCGGAGGCGGACAGGACCACCAGGGGAATGTCGGGGAAGCGGCTGCGATATTGCGTGATCCCTTGCATGCCGACGAAACCGGGCATGTTCAGATCCACCAGCGCCAGGTCGAGATCGGTATGCAGCGCCGTCTGTGCGAACAGGCTGGGGTAATCGTGGGCGTCGATGATCTCGACCGGCGGCTCCAGTTGCGATAACACCTGTCGCACGCCCTCGCGCATCAGCGGATGATCGTCGGCCAGGAGGGTTTTCATGTCTGCGCGTCCTGCATGGCGGGATTCTAGCAGCCTGCCTGCTTGGAGAATCGATGCGCGCGGAGGAGGAGACCGCTCGGCGGGCCGAGTCGGCACCGCCGCTATTTGCCGCGTACTTTGCTCACGCCGGCGTCGATGGCGTTTTCCAGATAGCCGAAGTAGTAGTCGGGGATCAGCAGGCCGACGATGGGATCACCGACCCCGTTGCCCTGGGTGTCGAAGACTTGGACGGTGGGCACCATGAATACCTTGTGCGCGGCGGCAAACGCGCCTTCGGTGGTGGGCGTGCCGTCAAAGTCGGTCATGGGATCGGTGGTGCCGATGGTGACCTCGCGGATGATGACGCGCTTGCGGTAGGCCGGGTCCTTGTGCATGGGAATCAGATAGTCGTGCTTGACGCGTTCGCAATACGGGCAGTGCGGCGTGGTGAAGACGACCAGGACGGGCACCTGCCGTTTGGCGGCCGTGCGCGCGTCGGCCTGGAAATCCTTGGCGTGGACCAGGCTGTCCGCCGCGCGGGCAGTGCAGGACAGCCCCAGGCCCCATGCTAAAATCAGAGCCCAGGCTGCGATCTGTCGTGCGATTGTCGCCATTCCTGCGGGTGGTTTCGGGTACGTCATAATCGCCAGTATCGCGCCATCATTTGCCAAATCAAACAGTTTATTCCTACCGCCATGCATACCCTGACCATCGCTTCCCGTGAAAGTGCACTTGCCATGTGGCAGGCCGAGCATATTCGCGATCGCCTGCGCGCGCTGCACCCCGGCTGCACGGTGAATATCCTGGGCATGACCACGCGCGGCGACCAGATCCTCGACGTCACGCTGTCCAAAATCGGCGGCAAGGGCTTGTTCGTCAAGGAGCTCGAGGTTGCGCTGGAGGCCGGCGAGGCCGATCTGGCGGTGCATTCGATGAAGGACGTGCCGATGGAACTGCCGCCGGGCTTCGCACTTGCCGTGATCGGCGAGCGCGAGGACCCGCGCGACGCCTTCGTGTCGAACCGCTATGAACGCCTGTCCGAGCTGCCGCCCGGTAGCGTGGTCGGCACCTCCAGCCTGCGCCGCGAAGCCCAGTTGCGTGCCCGCTACCCGCACCTGGCGGTGAAGCCGCTGCGCGGCAACGTCGGCACCCGCCTGAAAAAACTCGACGAAGGCCAGTTCGACGCGATCCTGCTGGCTGCCGCCGGCCTCAAGCGGCTCGGGCTGGGCGATCGCATCAAGAGCCTGCTTACCGTGGAAGACAGCATTCCCGCCGCCGGCCAGGGCGCCCTCGGCATCGAGATCCGCAGCGGCAGCAACGAGGTGGCCGCCATGCTGACGGCATTGAACCATCCTGAAACCGCCGCTTGCGTGCGCGCCGAGCGCCAGGTCAGCCGCGTGCTCGGCGGCAGCTGCCAGGTGCCGCTGGGCGCACATGCGGTGCTGCAGGCGGGACGACTGGTGCTGAACGGCTTCGTGGCGAATCCGGACGGCAGCGGCTTCATCCAGGATCGTGCCGAAGGCGATGCGGCCGATCCCGAAGCGGTCGGCCAGATGCTGGCCGACAAGCTGCTGGCGCAAGGCGCGCGCGCCATCCTCGACGCCCTCCCGGCCGCATGACGCAACCTCTGGCCGGTCGCACCGTGTTGGTGACGCGGCCTGCCCATCAGGCGGCCGGCCTGGCGCAGAAGGTTAGGGCGGCGGGCGGGACGGCGTTCGTGTTTCCCGCGCTTGGCATCGAGCCGGTTGCGGCGGATCGGCTGGCGGAGGCGCTCGCGTATCTGGCCGGGGCTGACATCGCGATTTTCATCAGCCCCAATGCCGCACAGTTCGGCATGGCGGCGATCCGCGCACGCGGCGGCTTGCCCGACGCGCTCCGGGTTTTTGCGGTCGGGCCCGGCACTGCGCGCGCGTTGGCGGAACAGGGCGTCGAAGAGGTCGTCACGCCGGACGGACAGGACAGCGAGGCCGTGCTGGCGTTGCCGCAATTGCAGGCGGTGGCTGGCAGACAGGTGGTGATCGTGCGCGGGGTCGGCGGCCGCGCGCTGATGGCCGACACCCTGCGCGCACGCGGCGCCGAAGTGCATTTCATGGAGTGCTACCGGCGTACGTGTCCCCACGCCGACCCCGCGCCCCTGCTGGCGCGCTGGCAGGCGGGCGGCATCGATGCGGTGACGGTTGCCAGCGCGGAGACGCTGCACAATCTGGCGACGCTGCTGGGCGAGCCGGGTACGCCCCTGCTGGCGGCCACCCCGCTTTTCGTCCCGCATGAGAAAATCGCCGATGCGGCTCGCCGCTTCGGCATTGCGCACGTCGTCGCCACTCCGGGGGGCGACGCAGGCCTGCTGGATGGTCTGGTTAACTGGTTCAGGAATAAGACAGGCTCTAAATATGAATGACACGCCCGAAACCTCCTCCGCACCGCCTGTTGCCACGCCCGTGGCAACGCCGCAGCCGCGCATGCATGCGCTGCCGCTCGTTGCCATGCTGGTCTCCGTGCTGGCGCTGGCTGCGGCAGGGTGGTCGTGGTCCGACAGCCGCGAACGCATCCGCGACCTGAAGACCGAGTTGGGACGCCGTCTGGCCGAATCGGGCAAGGACGTGAGCGAATCCCGCCTGCTGGCGCGCAACGCTGACGACGCGATGCGCCAGGTCAGCGAAAAGGTCTCGCATATCGAAAGCCAGATGGCGACCTCGCAGCAACAGCAACTGGCGCTCGAGTCCCTGTACAAGGATCTGGCGCAGGGCCGGGACCAGTGGACGCTGGCCGAAATCGAACAGGTGTTGCTGACCGCCGCGCAGCAGCTGCAGCTGGCAGGCAATGTGAAGGCGGCGATCATCGCGCTGGAGGGCGCCGATACCCGCCTGCAGCGTCTGAACAAACCCCAGTTCACTGCGTTGCGCCGTGCCATTGCCTCGGATCTGGCCAATTTGCGTGCGGCGCCCTCGGTTGACGAGGTGGGGATGAGCGCACGCATCGAGGCCTTGGTGGCACATCATATGGACTGGCCGCTGGCCAGCGCGCAGGCCTCCGAAGCGGTGCCCGCGCCGCGCAGCGTGCGGGCGGCCAACTTCGGCCAGGAACTGTGGTCGGAACTGAAGCACCTGGTGCAGATCCGCCGCGTGGAAGGCAACGAAGCGGTGCTGCTCCCGCCCGACCAGGCCTACTTCCTGCGCGAGAACCTGCGCTTGCGCCTGCTGTCGGCGCGGTTGGCGCTGTTGTCGCAGGATCAGGCGGCATTCCGCGCGGACCTGCACGCGGTGCTGCTCATGCTTGAACGCTATTTCAATACGCGCGATGCCGGAGTCTCCGACGCCATCAAGGAGGTCAAGCGCCTCTCCAGCCTGCAGATCGCCATCAAGCTGCCCGGCATCGACGCCAGCCTGGCCGCCCTCGATGCCTACAAGGGGAATCCGTGATGCGCTGGCTGATCTCGCTGCTCATCGTTGCCGTGCTGGCGGTCGCCCTGGCGATGGCGGGGCGTTACGACCCGGGCTACGTGGTGCTGGTCTACCCGCCGTGGCGGATGGAAATATCCTTCATCGGATTCGTGCTGGCGGTGGTCGGGATGATAGTCGGCGGCATCGTGCTGCTGCGGTTGGCCATGCTCACGCTCAATCTGCCCAGCATCGTGCGCGAGCAACGCGAGCGCCGCGCTGCCCGCAAGCGCGACGAGAATTTCGTCGGCGGCCTGCGGGCGTATGCCGAATATCGCTACCAGGATGCCGAACAATCCCTGGGGCAGTGGCTGGGCGACGAAGCCCGGATCGGCTTGGCACGCGTGCTCGCGGCCCGCGCGGCACAGGAAATGCGCGCGGTCGCGCAGCGCGAGCGACATATCCAGGAAGCCACCGAACACGGCGCCGAACTCGCGGCGCAGCTGTTCGAGGCCGAGGCGCGCCTCGACGCCAAGGACGCCACGGCGGCGCTGGTGGCGATCAACCGGGCCAAGGAAATGGCTCCGCAGCACACCGCGCTGCTGCGGCTCGAACTCAAGGCGAGGCAGATGACGGGACAGTGGGACGAAGCCGAGCGCCTGCTCGACGCGCTGATCCGCAGCAATGCGCTGGAACCGGGCGTTGCCGCACAGAGCCGGCGCATGGTGTACGCCGAGAATCTCAAGCGCCGCGCGGAGGATGATCGCGGGCTGCTGGAATACTGGAAGAAAATCCCGGCGGATTTCAAGGCCGACCCCTGGGTGGCGCGTGCCGGCGCACGTGCCTTCATGCAGCGCGGTGGCCACGATACCGCGCTCGATGTGCTGGAAACCGCGCTCGGGCGCGAGTGGAACGAGGAACTGGTGGCCCTGTACGGCGAAGTGCGCGGCAGCAGCCCGACCCGACAGATCGAACAGGCCGAAAAGTGGCTGCATGCACAGCCACGCGATGCGCAGTTGTTGCTGACGCTGACGCAGCTGTGCAGCGTGCAGCAGCTATGGGGCAAGGCGCAGCCGCCAGTGCCGACGGCCATATCCGCATGGCCGAGCTCAAAACCCAGAGCGGCCAACCCGGCGAAGCCTGTCTGCATTATCAGAAAGCGCTGGCATTGTGCCGTGCGCAGTAGGGTTTAGAGTAGGCGCCTGGCACGTTTGTACGGGGTTGCCATCCTGTGCAGCGTGTACCATTAGACTTTTCTAATATTTGGAAGGAGTGTCCCATGCGTCGTACCTTTTTTGCCGTGTTCGGGATCGTGCTGGGCAGCCTGGTATTGTCTGCGCCCGCCAGTTGGGCTGCCGCGCCCAAGGCCCAACAGTCGGGCCAGACTGCCGGCGTCTACAAGGTGGCCATCGACTCAGGCGTCAGTCTTGACGATGCGGCCCAATCGATGCGCCTGCGAGCCAATGCGCTGAATCTGAAGCTGGTCGCGGAACTGCCGTTGTCCAAGCAGGTGGAAGCGGTGACGGGCAAGCCGCAGCGCACCATCACCATTTTCCAGTTCTGCGACGCGGTCACGGCCAAGGAACTGATCGACATGAGCATGGACTTCGCCATCTACATGCCGTGCCGCATCTCGATGATTGAGGATGCCGACGGTAAGGGCTGGCTGATCATGCCGGACATCAACGTCGATCTGGTGGCGAAGGAAAAGAATCTGCAACAGGAATTGACTACGCGCATCAAGAAAGTGCGCGAAGGGCTGATCGAGATCATGCAGGCGGGCGCCCACGGGGATTTGTAAACCGGTCCGCTTCGAGCGGAACGCCATCCTTCAATCGTAAGAGACTCGAATCGAGATGCCCGCGTCAAGCGGGCATTTTTATTGTGCGGCGGCCGTTTCCGTGTCGGCCGCGTAGACGAAGGCGTCGGCGAAGAATTCATCCTCGGGCAGCTTGCGGGTCTTCACGAAGCTGTCGCGCGCGTTGTCCACCATGACGGGCGCGCCGCAGGCATACACCTGGTAGCCCGACAGGTCGGCAAAATCGGCCAGCACGGCCTCGTGCACGTAGCCGGTGCGGCCCTGCCAGTGATCGCCGGGCTGGGGGTCCGACAGCACCGGGATGAAGCTGAAGTTCGGCCGCTCGGCCAGCCACTGCTGTGGCAGTTCGGCCATGTACAGATCCTTCAGCGAGCGCACTCCCCAGTACAGCACCAGTTCGCGGTCGGTGTGTTCGGCAAAGGCGTGCTCCAGCATGCCCTTGATCGGCGCAAAGCCGGTGCCGCCGGCGATGAAGATCATCGGCTTGTCGGAGTCCTCGCGGATGAAGAAGCTGCCGAGCGGGCCTTTCAGGCGCAGGATGTCGCGTTCCTTCAGGGTGGTGAAAACCTGGTCGCTGAAGAAGCCGCCCGGCACGTGGCGGATGTGCAGCTCCAGCAGCGCATCGTCGTGCGGCGGGTTGGCGAGCGAATAGCTGCGCGTCTTGCCGTCCTTCAACTGGAAGTCGATGTACTGTCCGGCGAGAAACTGCAGGCGTTCGTTGGCGGGCAGCTTGATCTTCACCACCATCACGTCGTCGGCCCGCTTCTCCAGCTTTTCCACCCGGCACGGCAGGGTTTTCACCATGATGTCCTTGGCAGCGCCGATTTCCTTGGCCTCGATGACCATGTCGCTCAGCGGTTTGGCGCGACAGAACAAGGCGCGGCCCTGCGTTTTCTCCTCGTCCTTCAGCGCGTTGGCCGAATGCACGCCGTAGTCGAGCTGGCCGGACAGCACCTTGCCCTTGCAGGCGCCACAGGCGCCGTTGCGGCAGCCATAAGGCAGCGAGAACCCCTCGCGCAGGGCGGCTTCGAGGATGGTTTCGTCGTCGTTGACGGTGAATTGGTGCCCACTGGGCTGGACGGTGACCTGGTACGGCATGATGTGCGCTTAAAATACGGGGATAAACCGGCGGATTATCGCCTGAGTGGACGGGGTTTTCACCCTTGCAGCGCAAGGGTTACAGGCGGAGGCAATGAAAAAGATCTTGATCGTAGGGTTTGGCGACGTCGCCGAGCGACTGGTGGCACGCTACGCCGGCCAAGCCGACTTCATCGGCATGATCCGCCGGCCCGAGCGTGCCGCCGCGTTGCGTGCGTTGGGGGTGACGCCCTATATCGGCGACCTCGATGCGCCTGCCACGCTGAAGCGCCTGCCGCGCGTCGATGGCGTATTCCATTTTGCGCCGCCGCCCAATGAAGGCACGACCGATCCGCGCACGGCCCGGCTACTGCACGCATTGGCCCGGCGCGGCAAGCCGGGCGCGTTGGTGTACATCAGCACCAGCGGTGTGTACGGCGATTGCGGCGGCAACTGGGTCAGCGAAACGCGTCCGGTGGCGCCGGTGAACGGCCGTGCCGTGCGGCGAGTGGACGCCGAACGGCAGCTGCGCAGCTGGGGCGAGGTCCTGGGGGTGCAGGTGAGCATTCTGCGCGCACCGGGCATCTATGCCGCCGACCGTTTGCCGCTCGAACGCATCAAGCGCGGCACGCCCGCGCTGATTGCCCGTGACGACAGCTATACCAACCATATCCACGCCGACGACCTGGCGCGTCTGGCGTGGGCGGCGTTGTTCCGGGGACGCGCGCAGCGCGTCTACCATGCGGTCGACGCGCATCCGTTGAAGATGGGGGACTGGTTCGACAGCTGCGCCGACGCCTTCGACCTGCCGCGGCCGCCCCGCGTGAACCGCGCCGAAGCGGAAAAGGTATTGTCCGAAGCGCTGCTGTCGTTCCTGCGCGAGTCGCGCCAGTTGTCGAACGCGCGCACCACGCGCGAGTTGCGGCTGAAATACCGTTATCCGACTTCGGACGACCTGCTGCGCGAAATCCGGCAGGCGTACCCTGAAGGGCACAAGCACCCTGAAGGGCATCAACGCGGCCAGATGAAGCTGTTTTGAACGATCCGGTTCAGCGCAGCAGGTCGTCCGGTTCCCGCTTGAACTCGCCTTCCAGCACATCGTCGTTTGCCGGGCGCATCGGGTCCGCCTTGCGGCCGGCCCAGGTGCCCGGGATCAGCAGCAGCACGAGTGCGATGGCATCGCTGATGAAGCCGGGGAAGACAAGCAGGCCGCCCGCGAGGAGAATACGGCCGCTGGCGAAGAGGGAGGCCAGGGGATGCGCGCCCGACTGCAGCGAAAACAGCAGGCGCGGCCCCCAGACGGCGCGTTCGATGCGAATCAGCATGATGCCGGCAACGGCTGCCAGCAGCAGCAATAGCAGCACCCAGCTGCCGATGGCATGGGCCACCCAGAAAATACCGATGGCCTCCAGAACCGGAAACGACAGGAGCAGTAGCACAATCCAACCAAAGCGCATGACATGGAACCTTTGTTAATCTTGACGAATGTACCCGATGTTGCGGATGCCGAGAAACTGGCGCACGCATTGATCGAAAGCCGCGCGGCGGCATGCGTGAACGTTTTGGCGGCGTGCCGCTCCATCTACCGTTGGCGGGGTGCGGTGGAAACGGCCGACGAAATCCCGCTGCTGATCAAAACCACCGCGGCACACTACCCGCTGGTCGAGTCGATCGTCCGCGCGCACCACCCCTACGACGTACCTGAACTGATTGCCGTACCGATAACACATGGCCTGCCCGCTTACCTCGACTGGGTGGCCAAGGAGACTGAAAAGCATGATTAAGTGGATTCGTTTGCTGAGCGCACTATTTGCACTTGGGGGTGCGCTTGGGCATTTTCCAGTGGCCCACGCCGAAGATTTTCTTGACCCCGAAGCGGCGTTCAAGTTCTCGGCACGTGCGCTGGACGCCAATACGCTGGAAGCGCGCTGGCAGATCGCCGACGGCTACTACATGTATCGCGACAAGTTCAAGTTCGAGGTCGACGGCGCCACCCTGGGCACGCCGCAACGGCCTGCCGGCAAGGTGAAGCACGACGATAACTTCGGCACGGTCGAAACCTACCGCAAGGATGTGCGGATCGCATTGCCGATCCAGCGTGCTGCGGGCGTCACGTCGGTGACCCTGAAAACAATGTCGCAGGGCTGCGCGGATGCCGGCCTCTGTTACACCCCGCAAAGCGAAAGCGTCACGATCAAGCTGCCCGCGGCCGTCGCCGCTGCGGTGGCCCTGCCTGCGGCCAGTGCGGCGGCTCCCGCGCCCTCCGCGCTGGATCGGTTGCGCAGCCTGGGCGGCGATACCGGCATGCCGCAACTCCTGCCGCCGGACGAGGCTTTCCTGGTCAAGGCGGCCATGCCGGACGCGCAGACGGTCAAGCTGGACTATGCGCCGACCGCCAACACCTACCTGTATCGCGACAAGCTCGCCTTCGTCGTCAAATCGCCGGCCGACATCAAGATCACGCGTGTCGACACGCCTGCGGGCGACATCAAGGACGACCCGAGTTTCGGCCGCACCGAGGTATATCACCATGATTTTTCCGCCAGCCTTGCGCTGTCGCGCGCGCTGGCCGGCAACGAAACCCTGGTGTTGGCCGCAACCTGGCAGGGCTGCAATGAGGCGGTCGGCGTCTGCTATCCGCCGATCAAGCACGACTTTTCCCTGACGGCGAGCGGGGCGGCTGCGCCCGTTGCGACGAGCGACCGGGCTGCCTCGCCGGCCGAACCCGTTGCGGCCGAATCCGATACCTCGAAGATCGAGCGGGTGCTGAAGGGTGGCAGCTTCTGGGCGGTCGTCGCCACCTTCTTCGGATTCGGGCTGCTGCTGGCGCTGACGCCGTGCGTGTTCCCGATGATCCCGATCCTCTCGGGCATCATCGCCGGACAGAACAAGGAACTGACCAAGGCCAGCGGCTTCCTGCTTTCGCTCGCCTATGTGCTGGGCATGGCCATCACCTACGCGCTGGCCGGCGTGGCGGCGGCCCTGTCCGGCACACTGCTGTCGAATGCCCTGCAGAACCCGTGGGCGCTCGGCATCGGCGCCGGCATCTTCGTGCTGCTGGCGCTGTCGATGTTCGGCTTCTTCGAGCTCCAGCTGCCGAGCTTCATCCAGAGCAAATTCTCCGACGCCTCCAACAAGATGAAGGGCGGCAACTTCGTCGGCGTCTTCGTCATGGGCGCGCTGTCGGCCGTGATCGTCGGCCCCTGCGTGGCGCCGCCGCTCGCCGCCGCGCTCGCCTTCATCGCGCAGACCGGCAACACGACGCTGGGTGGCGTCGCGCTGTTCGTGCTGGCACTGGGCATGGGCGTGCCTTTGCTGCTGGTGGGTCTGTCGGCGGGTGCGCTGCTGCCGCGTGCCGGCGGCTGGATGAACGCGGTGAAGTATTTCTTCGGCGTGATGATGCTGGCGATCGCCATTTATCTCATTTCGCCCATCATCCCCGCCTGGATCAACATGCTGCTGTGGGCCGTACTGCTGATCGCCTCCGCGATCTACCTGCACGCGCTCGACCCGCTGCCGGAGAAAGCTTCTGGCTGGAAGCGTTTGTGGAAGGGGCTCGGCGTGGTGCTGCTGGTCGGCGGGCTGTCGATCATTCTCGGCATGCTGGCGGGCAGTCGTGACCTGTTGCAGCCGCTGGAGATCTACAAGGGCAGCGTCTTCAAAGGAGGCGCAGGCGGCATTGCGATGGCAGCCGAGCAGGAGGGGCTGGCATTCGAGAGAGTGAAGAGTGTCGCGGAGCTCGATACCCGGCTGGCCGCGGCCAAGGCCGAGGGCCGGGCGGTCATGCTCGATTTTTATGCGGACTGGTGCGTGTCGTGCAAGGAAATGGAACACCTGACCTTCAGTGATCCCAAGGTGCAGGCTCGCCTGCACAAGATGGTCCTGCTGCAGGTCGACGTCACGGCCAACACCGATGCCGACAAGGCCTTGCTGAAACGCTTCAACCTGTTCGGGCCGCCCGGCCTACAAGGTGATCGGTTTCGAAAAGGCGGACAAGTTTCTCGCCAGCATCAACTCGGCGCTCGGCCAGTAAGCTTGCCCGCCCCTGAAGCCCTGCGAGCTTGCGCCCGCAGGGCTTTTCGTTTTATGGCTGGCGCCGCAATACCGCGATAGCGTCGAGCAAAGGGGTGACGACCGGCTGGATCTTGCGCCGCATCAGCGAGCCGATGGCCGTGGTCTTGAGGAAGATCGGTCGCACCGTGTCGGCATCCACCGCAGCCAGTGCGTCCAGCGCCGCGCAGTCCGTTTCGAATTGCGGCGCGGCAGCGAGCAATGCGGTACGTGCGGCGGCACGTGAGGCTTCATCCGCCTGGCGAAGCGGCGCGCACCAGCCGGCCAGTGCATTCAGCGTGTGGTTCACGACTTCCTGGATTTCCGGGCGGTCGAGAATGGTCGCGGTGGTGGCGAGGAAGGTTTGCCCTTGTCCGGACAAGGCCTTGTCGAGCATCGCGCCGTAGGAATTGCCGGCGAGCTGCGGCACGCTGGCGTGGTCGACCCGCGCAGGGCGCGGGTTGGGCAGGTCGTCCGGCTGCAGCTCGAGAAAAGCCACGTAATAGGAGTTGCGGCTGTTGCCGCGTTTCCAGATCGACAGCCGTTCGGCGTCGCTGAGTACGCCGGAGTACAGCATCACCGCGACGGTATCGAGAATGCCGACGTCGTCCTCGTGCAGGAAGGCGAGATGCTCGACAAGGAACTCGGCCAGCGTGCGTCCCATGCTGCCCTGGCACACGACATCGCGCATCAGCATCAGCCGTGCGTTCTCGATGGTCGGCATGCACCACCAGGCGTAACGCGCCAGCTCGTCGGTGAGTGCAGGCGAGTGCACCACCGCGACGACCGCTTCCTCTTCGGCGATCAGCAGCAACTGCGCCAGATGCTGGGTCGACAGTCCAGCCTGCGATTGCCGTGTCCAGCGCGTCAGATGCACCGGATAGCCGCCGGGCGAACCCAGGGCGTGGCCGGATAGCATCTCGCGCACGCGTTTCAGGTAGCGGTCGGAACGCTCGGTGGGTTTGAGCGGCACGCTGGCCTCGCCCTGCGGCGTCAACGCCCACAGCGTCATGTTCGACTCGTCGATGCGGACGGCTTTGAGTTCGGTGTTGAAGAGAACGTTGAGACGCAGTTCGTCTTCCGGGGACAGTTCGTCGTTCATAGCGTCTTGAATATTTCGCGCGCCGCGCTGATCGTGGCGTCGATGTCTGCGTCGCTGTGCGCGGCGGAGACGAAACCCGCCTCGAACGCCGACGGGGCGAGATAGATGCCGTGGTCGAGCATGGCGTGGAAGAAACGGTTGAACGTCTCCTTGTCGCATTGCATCACCTCGGCGAAGCTCGCCGGCGGCTTGGCAGCGAAATACAGGCCGAACATGCCGCCGACCGAATCAGCGCAGAAGGTGACACCGGCGCCTTTTGCGGCGGCGGAGAGGCCCTTCACCAGTTTTTCGGTGTGGGCGGCGAGTGTCGTGTAGAAACCTGGCACGGACACCGCTTCCAGTGTGGCGAGGCCAGCCGCAACAGCGACTGGATTGCCGGACAGCGTGCCGGCCTGGTACACCGGGCCGGTTGGTGCCAGCGCGTCCATCACGTCTGCGCGGCCGCCGAAGGCACCTACCGGCATGCCGCCGCCGATCACCTTGCCAAGCGTAGTCAGATCCGGCTGGATGCCGAGCAGTTTTTGCGCGCAGCCGAGATCGACGCGGAAGCCGGTCATCACCTCGTCGAAGATCAGCAGGGCGCCATGGGCATTGCATAGCCGGCGCATTGTGGCCATGAATTCGGCAGTCGGCTTCACCAGGTTCATGTTGCCCGCGAAAGGCTCGACGATGATGCAGGCGATCTCCTTGCCGATCTCGGCGAAAGTGCGCTCGAGCCCGGCGACGTCGTTGTAATCCAGCACGATCGTCTGTGCCGCAACTTCCGGTGGCACGCCGGCCGAAGTCGGGTTGCCGAAGGTGAGCGCGCCGGAGCCGGCCTTCACCAGCAGGAAGTCGGCGTGGCCGTGGTAGCAGCCCTCGAACTTGATGAACTTGGAGCGGCCGGTGAAGCCGCGCGCGAGACGGATCGCGCTCATGGTCGCTTCGGTGCCGGACGACACGAGACGTACCTTCTCGATGCTCGGCAGCAACTGCGTGATGCGGTTGGCGATGGTGAGTTCGGCCTCGGAGGGCGCGCCGAACGACAGGCCGTTGGCGGCAGCGTCCTGCACAGCCTTCACCGTACCGGGATGCGCGTGGCCAAGAATGGCCGGTCCCCAGGAGCCGACGTAGTCGATGTATTCCCGGCCGTCGGCGTCCCACACGCGCGAGCCCTTGGCGCGGCTGAAGAACACCGGGGTGCCGCCGACGCTCTTGAAGGCGCGCACCGGCGAGTTCACCCCGCCGGGGATGACTTTCTGCGACTGTTCGAATAGCTGTTCGTTGCGGGTCATGGCTGCTTTCATGGTTGGGCGTTTCACTCTTCGGATTCGGTTTCGAATAATTGATTCAGGTCGTGCGCAGCGGCTTGGATGTCGGGGGCGTCGAACAGGGCCGAGAGCACGGCCAGGCTGTCGGCACCGGCGTCGAGCAACAGCGGCGCGTTGGCCAGCGTGATGCCGCCGATGGCGACCAGCGGCACCTGGATGACTGCCGTGGCGTCGCGCAGCAGGTCGAGGCCGGCGCGCGGTGCGGCCGGCTTGGTGGGCGATGCAAAGAAACTGCCGAAGGCCACGTAGTCGGCGCCCGTGGCCTGGGCTGCCTGCGCCAGTTCGAGGTCCTGGTAGCACGACGCGCCGATGAGTTTGTCCTTGCCGAGGATGATGCGCGCTTCGCGCAGGCTGCCGTCATCGCGTCCCAGATGCACGCCGTCGGCGTCCGTCAGGTCAGCCAGCCGAAGGTCGTCGTTGACGATCAGCGGCACGCCGAAGCGGCGACACAGCGCGACCAGTTCGCTGGCCTGTTCGTGGCGGCGCGCGACGTCATCCGATTTGTCACGGTACTGCACTGCGGCAACGCCGCCGGCGAGCGCCGCCTCGACCTGCGTCAGCAGCTGCTCGGTGTCGGCGGTTTCGGCGGTGAGGGCGTAGATGCCGCCCGGGAATTCACGCATGGCAAGAATCAGGCATTGCCTTCGGCCTGCCCGTCCTGCGCCCAGAAGAAACGCTCGGGAATGTATTGGCCCATGCCGGGCCGGAACGCAGCCTTCAGGGATTCATAGGTGAAGTTCTGCGCGTCGCGTACCGCCTGGGGGACGTCCTGGCCGTAGGCCAGGGCGGCGGCGATGGCCGAGGCAAGCGTGCAGCCCGAACCGTGGTAGCTGCCGGGCAGGCGGTCCCAGGCGTCGGTCTGCACGTGGCCGTCGGCGTCGTACAGGCTGTTCAACACGCGCGGGGTGGCCTCGTGGGTGCCGGTGACGAGGACATACTCGCAGCCGAGATCGGTCAAATGCTTGGCGCAAGCGGCGAGGTCCATGTCGTCCTCGTCCGATTCGAACAGCGCCAGCCGCCGCGCCTCGTGGCTGTTCGGTGTGAGGATGCTGGTCTGCGGAATCAGCAGGTCGCGCATGGCGGCGATCATGTCGTCATTGGCGAGTTCGTCGCCGCGCCCGGAAGCCAATACCGGATCGAGGATGACCGGAATATCCGGATAGTCGGCCAGGATTTCGGCAATCACCGCGATCGATTCGGCGCTTCCCAGTATGCCGAGCTTGAACGCGGCCACCGGTACGTCTTCCAGCAGCATGCGTGCCTGATCGGCCACCCACTCGGCGTCGATCACCAGGATCTCGTCGACGCCGGCGGTATCCTGCACGGTGAGCGCGGTGATCACCGACAAGGGATGGCAGCCCATGCTGGCCAGCGTCAACAGGTCGGCCTGGATGCCTGCGCCGCCGGTCGGGTCGGACGCGGCGAAACTGAGCACCAGCGGCGGCGTGGGTTTGGGGGCGAAAATAGGCGGCATGGCGTCACTGCTTTAAAATCAATCTCCAATTTTAGCCGATTCCCCAAGAGCCTACTCCAGTAGAAATCATGCCCCGCGTTGAGCCCAGGACCGGATGGATGCAAGGCGCAGTGCGCCGGCAAGGGTCGTCCCTTGCCAAGCGCTGCAACGTCGCAGACGCCGATCCTGGTCTCAACCCGAAGGGCCGGTTGCCTGCGGGCGCATTGCCGCGTTGCGGGTGGCTCATGGAGAATGGCTACACTTCGCCCCCCGCGCCTTGCACTGCATCCCGCAGGCAACCGGCGCGGGGCATGATTTTTACTGGAATAGGCTTTACCCCATGTCCGAAACCCCTGAATACAAAAGCTGGATGTGCCTGATCTGCGGCTACATCTACCACGAGGAAAGCGGTGCGCCCGAGGATGGAATTCCGCCCGGCACGCGTTGGGAAGACGTGCCGATCAACTGGACATGCCCCGATTGCGGTGCGCGCAAGGAAGATTTCGAGATGGTGGCGTTTTAAAACTCGGATTCGTCATCTGCCCGCTCAAGTAAAGCATCGGAATGGGCGATAGTTACGTTGGCCTATCGAATCCCACTTCGAACAGAGTGGGATACTATATGGCGCCCCTGTCAATGGTACGGTAAGACAAGAAACGGGGTACATATAAATCAGGAGACGATAATGATGATGCGGTGGATGACAACGTGGGTTCTGTTTGTTTTCTCAACAAGCGTATGGGCGATTTCCCCTTATCTCCAAGGCGATTCGGTAAAGGGGGGGAACGTGCAGGCGGCAGCGACGGCTGTCGAGTCCAAGCTCAAGACCGGTGGTTTCAAGGTGGTCGGCAAGTATTTCCCCAAAACCCTGGCGGGGTATGGCGTAGTCATCGCCACGGATGAGGCCATGCTCGACGAAGTGGGGTCGGTCGGGGGGAATGCCATCCTGGGTGCGGCGATCCGCGTGGGCGTGACCGCGGACGGCAGTGTGGCGTACACCAATCCCGACTATTGGTATCGCGCCTATTTCCGCAAAGCTTTCGCCAAGAAGGAAGACGCAGTCAAGGCCCTGCAGGCGCGCCTGCAGGATGCGCTGGGCGCCGGCAAGGGCCTGGGCGGTGACGAATCGGCCAGCAGTCTGGCCAACTACCGCTACATGATCGGCATGGAGCGCCTCGATTCGCCGAAGAACAAGCTGGCCGAATATGGCAGCTTTGCAGAGGCGTTGAAAACCGTGCGCGACAATCTGGCCAAAGGCGTCGGCAAGACGGCCAAAATCTACGAAGTCGTGATGCCCAATCGCAAGCTGGCCGTATTTGGCGTGGCGATGAATGATGGCGAGAACAGCGACGGCGACTGGATCAAGAAAATCGACATGCAGAACAATATCGCCGGCCTGCCCTACGAGATTTATGTGGTCGACAAGGAGGTGGAGTCGCCACACGGCCGCTTCCGCATCGCACTGGCGTTCCCGGACGTCGGGATGGGGCAATTCATGCGGATTTCCTCCCTGCCCAATACCATTCTCGAAACCATGAGCGCGGTGGCCGGGGTTGAGAAGAAGTCCAGTGGGGAAGCCTGGCAGCAGTAACGTATTGATTCCAGGCCGGGAAAAGGGGCGTTGCGTTGCAACGCCCTTTTTGTTGCCCACCTGATCCTCGATGCGCATGCACTAAAGAAGCGCGGACCGGTGCCGTAATGTTTACCACACAGGGGGGGTGGCACGTGCCGTTCCCCCGATGACCCTGCTGGAGAAACGTGTGGACAATGAAGCATTGAAAGGCGTCAAGGTGATGGTCATCGATGACAGCAACACCATACGCCGCAGCGCAGAAATCTTCCTGAACCAGGCGGGCTGCGAAGTCATCCTGGCGCAGGACGGTTTCGACGCGCTGGCCAAGATCACCGACCACGAGCCGGACGTGGTGTTCGTCGACATCATGATGCCGCGACTCGACGGCTACCAGACCTGCTCGCTGATCAAGCGCAATGCCAAGTACCGCACCACGCCCGTCATCATGCTGTCGTCCAAGGACGGCCTGTTCGACCGGGCACGCGGCCGCATGGTGGGGTCCGATGAATACCTGACCAAGCCGTTCACCAAGGATACGTTGCTGACGGCGGTGCGCGAGCATACGTGCGCAGGC
The DNA here is from genome assembly GCF_001725555.1 of Thiobacillus sp. SCN 63-57. NCBI lineage: Bacteria > Pseudomonadati > Pseudomonadota > Betaproteobacteria > Nitrosomonadales > Thiobacillaceae > Thiobacillus > Thiobacillus sp. SCN 63-57. Next base: position 73,084 of record NZ_MEGP01000020.1, read on the forward strand.
GCTTAATTTTCTTCTAGGAGCATAGATATGGCGATCAGCCGAATTCTGGTTGTGGATGATTCTCCCACCGAGCGCTTTTTCCTGTCCGAGTTGCTGGTCAAGAACGGCTATCTGGTCAGCATGGCCGAAAGCGGCGAAGAAGCTGTCGCCCAGGCCAAACAGACCCTGCCCGACCTGATCGTGATGGACGTCGTCATGCCCGGCATGAACGGCTACCAGGCGACCCGCATGATCACCAAGGAAGACGCGACCAAGCATATCCCGGTCATCATGTGCACCACCAAGGGCCAGGAAACCGACAAGGTATGGGGCATGCGCCAGGGCGCGAAAGCCTATCTGGTCAAGCCCGTGAAGCCGGAAGACCTGCTGTCGCAAATCAAGGCCTTGGGCTAAGCACACCGCCATGGCCAAGAAATTCAATCTGCGCGAATTTCAGACCCAACTTTCGCAGCAGTTGCAGGCGGCGGCCAGCCGCGACAACTCCGGTTCGCGACTGGGTTTTCGCGTGGGTGACGTGAACTGGCTGGTGAGCCTCTCCGATACGGAGGAGGTGATCCCGGTTCCGCCCATCGTCAAGGTGCCCGGTGCGTGCCGGTGGTTTCGCGGCGTCGCCAACATCCGCGGCAACCTGTTTGCAGTGAGCGACTTTGCGGATTTCATGGGGCAGGGCGTGACACCCGAACACGCCGATTGCCGCCTGTTGATCCCGCATCACGATTTCGGCGTCAATGCGGCCCTGCTGGTGCGCAATACCTTAGGCCTGAAGAACATCAACCGCTACCAGCCGAGCAGTGCACGCGCAGCGCACCCATGGGTTGCGCGCCACTATGCGGACGAGGCAGGCGTCGACTGGTGCGACATGGACTTCGGACAGCTGCTCGGCAATACCGAGTTCCTCAAGGTCGAAGCACAGATCGGCAATTGATTGATCATTAAAACCGGGCGCACAGGCGCCGATACAGTGGAAGGACTGGAGCGATGAACATGGCAATCACGATGAATGGCCTCAAAGGGCTGGCGGGCCGTATGACGGGCAAGGCTGCGGGCAAAGCGGGCACCGAACACACCACCCTGATCATGCAGACCGTGCGCAAGCTGGCGGACAAGGAACCTGGCAAGGCACCCTTGATCGGCAGCCTGCCCGTCGAAAAGCAATATCTCTATACCGGCGGTACCCTGATCATCTCCCTGTTGCTGGCAGCCGGTTTCACCATCTACAGTTCGCTCCAGCTCGACAACCGCACCGGTTATGAAACGCGCGCGGGCGAGCTGAAAGTGTTGTCGCAGCGCCTGCCGCTGACCGCCCAGCAGTCTGTCCTGGGTAATGCTGCGGCTTTCAAGAAACTGGCAGCGGGCAAGGCCTCGTTCGAGGCAACGCTGAAGGGCTTGACCGAAGGCGACGATACCGTGCCTGCGTCCACGGGTGCGGCGCGCGCGACGCTGGAGAAGATCGAGGCGCAATGGAAGACGTTCAATCCGCAGGTCACACAGATCCTGTCGCAGCAGAAAAACCTGGTGGCGACGAGCGTCAGCATCAAACGCATTAACGACCTGAGCGTCGACTTGCAGGAAGTGGCCGAGCAGCTCGCCAGCCAGCTGGCAGATTCCGGTGCCAGCGTGCGCGAAGTGTCGCGCGCCAACCATCTGGTCATGTTGAGCCAGCGTCTGCCGAAAAACGCCAACCTGCTGCTGTCGGCCGAGTTGATCGACCCTGCCGTGGTGATGCAGTTGGAGAAAGACACGACGTCGTTCCGCGATACTGTGCAGGCATTGATGGCGGGCGGGGCCAGCCGCAACGAGAACAGCATGGCGACGCTGGAAGACCTCGGTAGCAACATGGGCGACATGGTCGAGGTGGTCGGCTCCGTGTTGGCCAATACGCAGCCGCTGCTGCAGGCCAAGGTGTCGGCCAAGAACCTGTTCACCGGCAGCGACACGTTGTTGGCGAATACCGATCAGCTGTCGAAGGACTATCAGTCCGTCGGGGGTGCCGGCTATCTGCTGGCCGCACTGTTCGGCCTGCTGGCGATCGGTTCGTTGGTGATGCTGGGGTTGGTCAACATCAACGAGACCAAGTCGCGGGCGCGCAGAAGCGAAGAAGAGAACGGCCGCAACCAGGAGGCGATCCTGCGTCTGATGGACGAACTGGGCGAACTGGCCGAAGGCAACCTCACCATCAACGCCAGCGTGACCGAAGACATCACCGGCGCGGTGGCCGACTCGATCAACTACACGGTCGAGGAATTGCGTACCCTGGTGCGCGGGATCAACAATGCCGCGCAACAGATGGACCAGGCGGCCAGCCAGGCGGGCCAGGTGTCCGATTCGCTGCAGCAGGCGGCGCGCCGTCAAACTGTGGAAATCGAAGGGACCTCGGCTGCGGTGGTGAGCCTGGCGCAGTCGGTGCAACAGGTGTCGGGCAACGCCGCCGAGTCTGCCCGTGTGGCCGAACAGTCATTGGCTGCCGCCGAGAAGGGCCAGCAGGCGGTGGCCAACGCCATTGCCAGCATGAACGGCCTGCGCGAACAGATCCAGGAAACGTCGAAGCGAATCAAGCGCCTTGGCGAATCCTCGCAGGAAATCGGCGAAATCGTCGAACTGATTTCCGACATTACCGAACAGACCAACGTGCTGGCGCTCAACGCCGCCATCCAGGCGGCGTCTGCGGGCGAAGCCGGTCGTGGTTTCTCGGTGGTGGCGGAAGAAGTGCAGCGGCTGGCGGAACGCTCGGCCGATGCGACCAAGCAGATCGCCGCGATCGTGAAGACCATTCAGTCGGATACCCACGACACGGTGGCGGCGATGGAAGTGTCGACCCAGGGCGTGGTCGAGGGCGCCAAGCTGTCCGATGCCGCGGGCCAGACGCTGGCCGAGATCGGCGACGTGTCTAAGAAGCTGGCCGGGCTGATCGCCGACATTTCCTCGGCCACTCAGAGCCAGGCTGAATCGACCGCCAAGGTGGCCGAAACCATGCAGGACATCAAGTCCATTTCGGCGCAGACCAGCAGCGGTACGCAGCAGACCGCCGAGTCGATCGGCGGCATGAAGCAGCTGGCACAGGATCTGAAGAATTCGGTTGCAGGCTTCAAGCTCGCCTGATCGGACTGAACGCGTAGACAAGCGGTCAACGACCCCAGGCCAAGCATACAACGTCAGGAACACACACCATGAGCGCCTTACTCGATTACGATACCGGCCCGTTGAACTGGGTGCGCGGAGACATCGACGCCGCCCTGCAAGCCGCCCTCGGGCGCGTGCAGGCCTACAGCGTGGATGCCGATCTCACCAATGCCCTGCGCCTGGCAGCCGACGACGCGCACCAGGTGACCGGCGCGCTCCGCATGGTGGGCCTCGAAGGTGCGGCCACGCTGGCGAGTGCGCTCGAATCCGCGCTGGGCGACGTCAACGAAAATCGCCTGCAGGCGAACGACGAGGTGCTGCGCGCCTTGCGCAATGCCATCGAAGGCCTGCAGCGCTGGGTCAAAGACCTGGCTGACGGGCGCGGCAGTGGCGAACTGGCACTCTTCCCCCTCTACAAGCGTCTGCGCGAGTTGCAAGGCGCGGAGCGAGTATTCGAAGGCGAACTGTTTTTCCCTGACCTGCGCACGCGGGCGCATGCCAAGGCGGCCAACGATGCCATGACGCAAGAGATGCTGGCAGCGGAAGTCAAGACTGCGCGCGGCCTGTTCCAGCGCGGCCTGTTGGCCTTCCTGCGCAATGTCGAGGCCGAGCAGGGATTGAAGCGGATGCGCGATGCGCTGGCCGCGATCGAACGCATTGCACCGTCGCAAGCCTCGCAAACGTTCTGGTGGGCCTGCGTCGGTTTTGTCGACAGCCTGATCGCGCACGGGGTCGAGGCCGATTTCCATGTCAAACAGCTGCTGGCCCGCGTCGACCTGCAGATGCGTCGCCTCATGGAAGGCTCGCCGCAAGTCGCCGAGCGCCTGCTGCGCGACGCCCTGTTTTTCGTGGCAAAAAGCCAGACCCTGGATGGGCGCGCTGCCGAAGTCCGGGCGACGTTTGGCCTCGATCGCTACCTGCCCGGCCGTGGCATGCTCGATCCCGAGGCGCTGGCACGCATGCGCCCGGTTCTGGATGCCCTGCAGGCAAGTCTCAAGGCGGCACGCGATAGCTGGCACGCCTATGTGGAAAGCGACGCCGGCCAGTTGCCGCAGTTCCAGACACACCTCGAACGCATGCTGCCGCAGGCCCAGGCGTTGGAAGACAGCAAGCTGAAACCCCTGCTGGACGAATTGGCCGCCGCCGCTGCCGCACGGGCCGCGCGCGAGGGCGATGCACGCGAGCAGATGGATCTGGAGATCGCAGCCACGCTGCTGTTCATGCAGAACGCCGTCGATCAGGAAGACGTCCTGCACAGTGATTTTGCGGCTCGCGCGGAAGGCCAGCAGGCGCGTCTGCTGGCCTTGATCGAAGGTCGGGAGATGCCGGCTGTCGTCGTGGATGCCAATAGCCAGCGCGAAGCCGAGCGCGACATGCTGGTGCATATGGCGCAGGAAGTTGGTCAGAATCTGAAGCAGATGGAAGACGCACTGGACGCCTTCTTCCGCGACGCGGGCGAACGCGAGGCGCTGGCGGGCGTGCCCGCGCTGGCACAGCAGGCGCAGGGCGCGTTGACCATGCTGGAATTGCCCGACGCTGCAGGTCTGCTGGGTGCGGCGACCGCGACGGTACAAGCGTTTGCTGAGGAAGGCTACCCTGACGAAGCGACCCAGCAACGTCTGGCCGATGCATTCTCCAGCCTCGGTCTGTATATCGAATCCTACTGCGCCGGCCGTACCGACGCCGCCAGAATCCTGCGACCCGTGCTGATCGAGTTCGGCGTGATCGATCCCGGCAGCGTTGACGACAGCGCATTCGACGACACCGTCGAATCAGGCCTGCCCGCTCGCAAAACCGAAGTACAGGAAAATTATCTTGAGTGGCGCGATCAACCCGACGACGCCACAAAAAAAAAATTCCTTGATGCCCTGACCGAACTCAGCCGCGACGCCGAACTGATCGACGACGCCACGCTGAAACAGCAGACCCGTGCGGCGCTCGATGCCTGTCGCGATGCGATGGAAGCCCCGCTGGCACTCGATGCCGATGTGGCCGCCCTGACCGGCCTGCCGCTGCCCGAACGGGTTGCGATCGACATGTCAGTGGCGCTTGAAGACGAGACGGAAACGACACTGCCAGCGATTGATCTGCGTACGGATGAAGCGTTCGACAATGGCGTGCCGACTGAGGCGCAAGCCGACGAAGCCGCCGTGTCCGCATACGCTGTAATCATCGAAACGGTACAGCCGTCGGCCGTGGCTGCAGCCGAGTCAGCCTCAGTGGCGGAAACCGGTTCGCCTGGCGACGGTGCGCTCGGCGAAACCCTGCTTCACGTGACGATTCCCGAAGGATCCGAAGCGGAACTGCTGGAGATCTTCCTGGAGGAAGCCAACGAGGTGCTGGCGGCCATGGGCGAAGCCAGCGAAGCCTGCCAGGCCAACCCCGACGACCAGGCTGCCCTGACCGTCATCCGCCGTGGCTTCCACACATTGAAAGGCAGTGGGCGCATGGTGGGCCTGGACGAACTGGGCGAAACCGCGTGGCGTCACGAGCAGTTGATGAACGGCTGGCTGGCCGAGAACAAACCAGCCAGTGGCGACTTGTTGCGCCTGGTAGGACGTGCACGCGGGGTCTTCCAGGACTGGGTGAACGCCCTGCAGAACAATCAATCTGCGAGCTTGCCGGTTCCGGCCTTGCTGGCGGCGGTCGATCGTGTCGCACAGGGACAAGCTCTGGATGTGACGCCCGTTCCGGTTGCTGCGCCGCCCGAGCAGGTTGTCGGAACGCCGGCTGCGAATGCGCCGGACTGGCCTGAAACGGTTGCAGAAGCCGATCTGTTGGCTGAAACCGGGACGGTAGGGGAAACCGAAGAAGCGGCAGCCGTGCCGGAAGGCGAGGCGGCGGCCTCAATCGAGATGGACGTTGCGGCGGATGCCGAAGCGGAAAGCGATTGGCTGGCCTTGTCAGCGGTCGAGCAAGAGGACGCTGTCGCCGCACTGGAAAATGGTGCGACGGATGATGCCGGGGCCGCTACCGCTGACACGCCAGTCGAGTTGATCGAACAGGCCGGCTGCGAGGCGCGTGCCGATGCTGCACCGATCACGGTGGACGAAGTCCAGCCTGAAGCCGAAGTAGTCCGTGTTGAACTGCCTGCGCTGAACGTTGGCGCGATCATTGAATATGCGGTTGCCCCCGCAGTGGCGTACGACAGCGATCTGTCCATCCAGGAAGAAATGGCTTCGCCGGACGAAACCCTGGCAGAACCGCCTACCGTCGTACAAGAGCATTCCGCCCCGCTCGATGAGGCGCTCCCTGCGGAGCCGCCCATGCCGGACGAAATCTGCATCGGGCCGGTTTGCCTCTCCGCCGGGCTTTACGAAATTTTCATGACCGAAGCCCACCAGCGGCTGGCCGTGCTGACGGAAGAGGCCGAGCGTCACGCCGAAGCCGAACACAGTTCGGTCAGCGAGCATGCACGACGCGCGATCCACACGCTGGGTGGCATTGCAGGGACTGCCGGCATCACTGCCCTGTCGGATCTGTCGCATGCCTTCGAACAGTATTGGAACCGCTTCGTGCATGTGCCCATGCCAACTTCGCATCTCTCACTGGTCCAGGATACCGTTGCGCGCCTGCACGAGATGATCGCAAGCATCGAGAAGGGACACCTGCCCGATGCGGCAAACGACCTGATCGCAACGCTGGGCGAACTGGAGGATGAACAGACATCGTTGATGTCCGACGCGGTGTCCGCTCCAGCCCATGAGGAAACGGGCGAGGTGAACGTGCCGTCCGCCGAGAGCCAGGAACAGGACGTGCCGGCCGAGCCGGAGCGCGTTGCCGAGCCGGCCGCCGCCGTTCAAGCCGAAACGACGCCCGCTCTGCCGGATATCAGTGCGCTGGTCCCTGACATCAAGCCTACCGCACCGGCACCGGTATTCGAACGGCGCGAAGTGGCCGATGAAATCGACCAGCAGCTGCTGCCGATCTTCCTCGAGGAAGCCGATACGCTGGTGCCGGATACCAGCGCGCAACTCCGTGCGTGGAAAGAGACGCCCGCCGGCACAGGCCCGCGCGACGCGCTCCGCCGCAACCTGCATACCATCAAGGGCAGTGCGCGCATGGTCGGTGCGATGCGCCTGGGCGAACTGACCCACGTGATGGAATCGCGCGTGATCGCCGTGATCGAGGGCCATCTGGCAGCAAGCCACGACGTGTTCGATACGCTGGAAGCCCAGCTCGACCGGCTGGCCGATGCCGTGGAACACCTGAAACAGGGCGATCTTGCGCCGGCACTCGAGGACGCGTCCGCCCCGCTGGAAGCACCGGTCGAACCGGTGCTGGGTCGGGCCGATCCTGCGGCTGCCGCGACGGCCGACCCGCTTGCGCCTGCGACACCGGTCACGCGCGAAAGCAATGCCCTGACGCTGCGTGTGCGGGCCGACTGGGTCGACCGCATGGTCAACCAGGCTGGCGAAGTGGCGATCGCACGTTCCCGTATCGAAAGCGAAGTGTTTGCGTTCAAGCGTCACGTCAACGAATTGTCGGAAGCGCTGGTGCGCCTGCGCGGCCACATCCGCGAAGTCGAGATCCAGGCCGAGTCGCAGATGCAGGCGACGTTCCAGACGCAGGGCGCGGCCGAGGAGTTCGACCCGCTGGAGTTCGACCGCTTCACCCGTTTCCAGGAAGTCACCCGTTTCCTCGCCGAAAGCGTGAACGACATCTCCACGGTGCAACATATCCTTTTGGCCCGCCTGGGCGAGGCGGATGCCGCGCTGATCCAGCAGACGCGGCTGAACCGCGAACTGCAGCAGGATCTGCTGCGAGTCCGCATGGTGCCGCTGTATTCAGTGGCCGAGCGCCTGTATCGGACCGTGCGCCAGACCGCGCGCGACGTCGACAAGCGCGCCCAGCTTGACATCCAGGGCGGCGAACTCGAAATCGACCGCTCGGTGCTGGAGAAGGTGACCGCGCCGCTGGAGCACTTGCTGCGCAATGCGCTGGCGCACGGCATTGAAGATCCCGAGGTGCGTCGGGCGGCGGGCAAGGCCGAGTTTGGCGAGATCGTGTTGTCGGCGCGCCAGACCGGCAACGAAATGATGCTGACCGTGAAGGACGATGGCGCCGGCCTCAACTATGCGCGTATCCGCGAAAAGGCGGAGGCCAACGGCTTGCTGTTGCCGGGGGTCGAGCCGACTGAGTCGCTGCTGGCGCAGATGATTTTTGCCGCCGGCTTCTCCACCGCCGAAACCGTCAGCCAGGTTGCCGGGCGCGGCGTCGGCATGGACGTCGTCAAGAGCGAAATCTCCGCGCTGGGCGGCCGTATCGACATCACCTCCACGCCCGGCGCGGGCACCGCTTTCAACATCTATCTGCCGCTCACCCTGGCGATGACGCAGGCGGTGATGATCCAGGCCGCCAAGCACGATTACGCACTGCCGGCCCCCTTGGTGCAGCAGGTGCTGGAACTCAAGCCGCATGATCTGGAGCAGGCCATGGCAGCCGGCGAACTGACGTGGCGCGGTGCGCGTTATCCGTTCTCCTATCTGCCGCATCTGCTGGGCGATACCGAGGCGGTGCACGAGGTGCAGCGCTACAACCCGGTGGTGCTGCTGAAAAGCGGCTCCAGCCAGGCAGCCGTGCTGCTCGACGCGATCGAAGGCACGCGCGAAATCGTGGTCAAGAACATTGGCCCGCAGATGGCGCGCATTACCGGTGTCGCGGGCGCTACCGTACGCGGCGACGGACGCGTGATCCTGATCCTCAACCCGGTGCCGCTGGCATTGCGTTGGGCCAGTTTGCCGCGCAGCGCAGTGGAACGCACGGCGCCAGCCGAGGCTGTGGAAGTCAGCACCGCCCTGCAGCCGCCGCTGGTGCTGGTGGTCGACGATTCGCTCACCGTGCGCAAGATCACCACGCGCCTCCTCACCCGCGAAGGCTTCCGCGTCGACAGCGCGAAGGATGGCGTCGATGCACTGGAAAAGATGCACGACCTGATCCCTGACGTGGTCCTGCTCGACGTCGAGATGCCGCGCATGGACGGTTTCGAGCTGGCGCGCGTCATGCGCAGCGATGCACGCCTGAAGTCGGTGCCGATCATCATGATCACCTCGCGCACGGCGGACAAGCACCGCAACCGTGCGATGGAAATCGGCGTCAACGTGTACCTGGGCAAACCGTATCAGGAGCAGCAGTTGCTCGACTCCATTGCCGAGCAGCTTGGCCAGGAAGCCGCTGTGCCGGCATAACAGCGGGATGCTAGAAAACGGGCGCGCCTGGCGCCCGTTTTTTTTTCGCCTAGAGGCGGAGGCCGGTGAGATCGCCGCTGGCCAGCGCGTTGAGCTGCGCGTTGCCTTGCGCCGGATCGTGATGGTAGGTCGTCGTTAGCAGGCGGGCGGCATCCAGCCAGTGGGATTCAGCCGCCTTCACCATTGAGGTCAGACGGGCGGTGTCGCCGCTGCCGAGCCAGGCTTCGTATGCCTGCGGGAGTGCCGGGAACAGGGCGCGGCGCAGCCCGGACAGGTTCGCCAGGTAGAAATGCAGCGAACCGATGGCTTCGCGTTCGAGCAGCGTCGGCAGCGTGATCAGGCAGTCGGCCAGATGGTCGCGCACCGCACGCGCCAGCAGTTCGGCATGCCGGGAATTGAGGTGGCCGAGCATCGCATTCCAGTCCTCGCCCAGCAGTGATTCCGCGCGTGCCTCGCCGATCTCGTGGAGAATCATCGCCTCGCTCTCCGCTTCGGCCATGCGATCGAGGCCGCGCTCGGTGTCGCGTTCGAAGTCGTAGTGGGCAAACGCGCGGCCCAGCGCCGTGTCCTTTTCCTTCCACTGCCATTCTTCGTACTTGTTCCACAGCAGGCGGCGTACTGCGTCCATGCGCAGGAAGATCGCGCCGCCTCGCATGGCGGCAGGCGGGGCGATCAGGTCGCGCGCATATTCGCAGCCGGCGACCAGTACCTGCACGCCGTCACGCATTTCGGCGCGCTTGAGCTCGGCCAGCACGAAGTGCGGTTTGCGGAAGTGTCCCAGTCCGCTGCTGTAGACCAGCCCTTGCGGGATCAGTGCACGGTTGATGTCATCGGCCTCGAAAGGGTCGATGCCGGCTTCGTTCAGCGGCAGGGGGGCGAAATCCTCTTCTTCCACCGTATCCCACAGGCTTTCGCGTGCGTTCAGCCAGTCGCCGAGTTCGTCCTTGGGCAGGCGCGCGCCATAGGGGATTTCCATTTCCCAGCGATAGTACTCGCGCATTTCCAGCAGAAAAGTACACATCGTCATGTCGCGCGCGTGGCGGGCGTCGGCGATGGTGCAATTTTTCTGCACCGTGTCGATAAGAGCAGAAAGTTCAAGCATGACGCACTCCTGAAGACAGCTTTATCTGGAGTGTACAAATAAAAACAGCCCATGTAACCGGGCTGTTTTCAGGGGTATTGCAGGCGGCCAGCATGACCAGGCCCACCGGCCGGCCGGCGGACTAGTGGCGGCGGGTGACGCCGAAGAAATTCAGGTCGGCACGCGAACGGCGGGAAAGCTCGAAGCGCGCGGCATCGGTGCCGCTGAATTGTCCCGCAAGCTGGCCATACACCTCGGTTGCCCAGGCCTTGTCGTTGAGTGCGTCGGCAATGCCTTCGGCCCAGCGCAGCTTGTCGGCAGGCTTGCTCAAGTGGGCACCGCATTGGGCATACCATTTTTTCAGCGTCTCGGCCGGGAGTGCGAATCCCTTCAGGCGATCGATGAACTGAATGCAGGCGTCGCCATTCGGGCAGGCGGCCGCAGCGGCTGCATAGAGTTCATCGGCCCGGGCGCTGTTGCCCATGGATGCATACAAGCGGCCGATGTGGGTGAGCGCGAAGTGATCCTTGGCTTGCGCGCGCGCGGTCTCGAGCAGGCGGCCTGCCTCGGTTGCATCCTGCGTCGCGGCGAAGCTTGCCTCGGCAAGTTTGGCGGTATCGTAGACCGTGGCATTCGGGTCCGCCGCCAGTGCAGTTTCGCGCGCGGCGAGGTAGGCGCGTGCCTTGGAGACGCCCAGTTCGCGGTGATGCAGATGCGCGGCGGTGACTACCAAATCCTTGAACGCGATGAAGTCGGTGGCGTTTTCCGCGGCGCGGTCGAGCAGGCGGGAGAGCCAGTCGGTGTCGTCCAGATTCTTGTCTACCGCCAGCATGATGGGCTTGTAGCGCGAGAACTGGTAGCCGGTCCCGTCGAGCAGGGTCTCGGCTGCCTCGATCAGCTTGGCGGCGTAGAACGGGTCTTCCAGTTCCAGCCGGACGCGGTCGGCCAGGGCGAGGAATTGCTTGACGCTGGCGGCTTCCTTTTCCAGCTGCTGGAACTCCATATAGCGTGCGTGGTTGGCCTGGCGCTTCTCCAGCTTGATTTTCACGCGGGCGAGGCGTTCGGCATCGTCGGCCAGATGCGCTTCCACCGCGGCCACCAGTTTCTGCATTTCGTCCAGCCCGGCCACGGCGTCTTCGGCCTTGTCGAGCAGGGCCGCAGCACCCGGCTTATCGCCCACGCCGGCCAAACCTTCGGCGAGCTCGATGTAGTCGCCGGTGGCGTTCGCCAAGTCCCCCGCCTTTTTCAGGGCAGACTGCATGAATGCCGTGTCGCCCGCCTGCTTGGCCGACTCGATCAGCGTCTTGGCGGCGCCGAAGTCGGTGGCGCCAGCCAGGGCGCGCTCGTACAAGGCCTTGGCGCGCGCCGGGTCGCCCAGTGTCTTGGTGACCTCGCCGGCCAGCGACAGCAGGTCGGGCACGCTGGAAAGTTTCTCGCCGGCCTTGTTGAAGATCGCCGCGGCGTAATCCTTGTCGAGCAGATGCTCGGCCGAGGCCGCCGCCAGTTTGCTGTATTCGACCGCGCGGGAAATTTTTGCTTCAGCCTTTTCCAGTATCTTCTTGGCAAACGCGCCGTCGGCGATGACGCTCATCACGTTCTTCGCCAGGTCGATCAGCGGGTCGAGGTTGTTGGTTTCTTTCAGCGCCTTCTCATACGCGCCCACCGCGGCCGCCTTGTCGCCCAGCACCTTGAACTTGGCCTCGGCCAGCGCGATCTGCTCCTCGCCGCTCATGCAGTAGTCCTCGGCAGTCTGCAGCAGCTCCTCGGCGCGGCTTTGTTCGCCCAGTGCCTTGTAGACGATGGCGCAGGCCGCCAGGTCCTTGGTGAACTGGCAGTCATCCGCCACGCGGTCCATCAGCTCCTTGGCGTAGGCCGCGTCTGCGGGTTCCTGCAGGGCTTCCAGTGCGAGCGCCGCGTAATCGGCTCCGCCGCTGCATTGGGCTTCTTTGGGGGTGAGGGTGTCGCGGGTGGCCATGGGAGTCTCCAGATAAACGTAACTTAACCGGGCGATTTTCCGCCTGCGGGGGTGGACAGCCAAATAAGTAATGTCGATGGAGGCATTAGCGGCGGCATCAGGTCCTGTTGGCGCCGCTCCTTCCGGTGGTCAATGCCTTGCCGTCTGCGGCATCAGTTTGTCGATATAGGCGATCGACACCGCCGACACGATGAATGCCATGTGAATGACCGTCTGCCATAGCAGCACCTTGTCATCCAGGTTGGGGGCATTGATGAAGGTCTTCAACAGATGGATCGACGAGATGCCGATGATGGCAGTGGCGAGCTTGACCTTGAGCACGTTGGCGTTGACGTGCGACAGCCACTCGGGCTCGTCGGGATGGCCTTCGAGGTTGAGGCGCGAGACGAAGGTCTCGTAGCCGCCGACGATGACCATGATGAGCAAGTTGGAGATCATCACCACGTCGATCAGTCCCAGCACGATGAGCATGATCTTCTCCTCGGTGAGCGTGAAGGTGCCGACGACGAGATGCTCCAGTTCGACCATGAAATGCACGACGTAGACGAGCTGCGCGCCGATCAGGCCGAGATAGAGGGGAACCTGCAGCCAGCGGCTGCCGAACAGGATGGTGGAGAGAAGCTTGTTGCGCGTGGCAACGGGCTGGCGGTCTTCGGGATTCATGTATTCAGGGTGTTAACAGGGTTGCAAAATGCAGGGTGTGCCTGGGCCACGCGTTACAGGACGTAGCGCGCGAGGTCCTCGCGGGCGGCCAGTGCGGCGAGACGCGTGGTGACGGCCTCGGCGTCGACCACGTATTCGCCGGTGGTGCTGCCGGCGTCGAAGGAGATGTCTTCCAGCAGCTTTTCCATCACCGTGTGCAGGCGGCGCGCGCCGATATTCTCGGTGCGCTCGTTGACCTCGAAGGCGATCTCGGCGATGCGGCGGATGCCGTCGTCGGTGAACCTGAGCGTGACGCCTTCGGTCGCCAGCAGCGCTTCGTACTGGCGTGTGAGGCAGGCGTCGGTGGCGGTCAGGATGCGCTCGAAATCCTCCACCGACAGCGCCTGCAGCTCGACGCGGATCGGCAGCCGGCCCTGCAACTCGGGGATGAGGTCGGACGGCTTGGACAGGTGGAAGGCGCCGCTGGCGATGAACAGGATGTGATCGGTCTTCACCATGCCGTACTTGGTCGACACGGTGGTGCCCTCGATCAGCGGCAGCAGGTCGCGCTGCACGCCCTGGCGCGACACGTCGCTGCCGTGGGCGTCCGAGCGGGTGGCGATCTTGTCTATTTCATCCAAAAACACGATGCCGTGCTGCTCGACCGCTTCGAGCGCCTGCTGCTTGGTTTCCTCGTCGTTGACCAGCCGTCCGGCCTCTTCTTCGGTCAGCAGCTTCATCGCTTCGCGCACTTTCAGCTTGCGGTTCTGCCGGCGGCCTTGCCCGAGGTTCTGGAACATGCCCTGCAGTTGCTGCGACAGGTCTTCCATCCCCGGCGGGGTGAAGATTTCCATGCTGGGATTGGCTACGGCGACTTCGATCTCGATTTCCTTGTCGTCGAGCTGGCCTTCGCGCAGCATTTTGCGGAAGCGTTGGCGCGCCGTGCCTTCCTCGCGTTGCGGCTGCTCGGCCTCGCCGAAGCCGACGCTGCGGGGCGGCGGCAAGAGCGCGTCGAGGATGCGTTCCTCGGCCGCCTCTTCGGCGCGGAACTGCACCTTGGACGTGGCCTGTTCGCGCATCTGCTTGACTGCGGTTTCCATCAGGTCGCGGATGATGGTGTCGACATCGCGGCCGACATAGCCGACTTCGGTGAACTTGGTCGCCTCGATCTTGATGAAGGGCGCGTTGGCGAGCCGCGCCAGGCGGCGCGCGATCTCGGTCTTGCCGACGCCGGTCGGGCCGATCATGAGGATGTTCTTCGGCGTGATTTCCTGGCGCAGCGGTTCGTCGACCTGCTGGCGCCGCCAGCGGTTGCGAAGCGCGACTGCGACCGCGCGCTTGGCGGCGGCCTGGCCGACGATGTGCTTGTCGAGTTCGTGGACGATTTCTTTGGGGGTCATGAAAGGTGAGCGGTTAGCGGTGAACGGTGAGCGGAAATCGGGCTCACAGGGTCTCAATCACGTGATTCTGGTTCGAATAAATGCAGATGTCGCCCGCTATGGTGAGGCTCTTTTTGACGATTTCAAGCGGGGGCAGGTCGGTGTTCTGCAGCAGCGCCACTGCGGCGGACTGGGCGAAGGCGCCGCCGGAACCGATGGCGGCGATGCCGAGTTCGGGCTCCAGCACGTCGCCGTTGCCGGTGATGATGAGCGAGTGCTCGCGGTCGGCCACCGCCAGCATGGCCTCCAGCCGGCGCAGCATGCGGTCGGTGCGCCAGTCCTTGGCGAGCTCGACCGCACTGCGCAGCAGGTGCCCGGAATGCTTGTCGAGCTTGGCCTCGAAACGCTCGAAGAGGGTGAAGGCATCGGCGGTGCCGCCGGCGAACCCGGCCAGGACTTTGTCCTGGTATAGCCGCCGTATCTTGCGTGCGGTGGATTTGATGACGATGTTGCCAAGCGTGACCTGGCCGTCGCCACCGAGGGCGACGTCGGCGCCCCGGCGAACGGAGAGGATGGTGGTGCCGCGATACTGTTCCATGTGCGGGAAGCTTCCTGAAAAAGACGGTGAACCGAGGAAGACGCAAGCGGATGGATAGGGCTGTCCGGGATGGCGTCTTTCGCGGCTCGGTTCAAGTGTCGGAAATTATACGTGGGCAGGGGTCGACAGCCTGCACCGGCGGAAGGGGGTCAGTCCGGATGGTGCGGAATCAGTTGCGCCAGCTGATCGATGCCCATGACGCGGAAAAGTTCATGGATGAGTGCATTGTGGCCGCGCAAGGTGATGGCCTTGCCGCTGCCCAGGCATTGCATCAGCACGCTGATGAACTGGCTGACGCTGCCGTAGTCGACCCGGGTCACCTGGGTCAGGTCGACCAGCACGTCGTTATGCGTGGCGGCATAGCTGCCGAACTGCTGCAGGGCGCTGTCGTTGGCCGGGGTGATCTCGCCGGTTCGGCGGGTTTGGTCTGGACCACCTCGGCTGCCTGTACTTCGCTCCAGGAGGGCGGCGAGACCTCGAAGCGGACGGCGTAGTCGACGGCCAGGTCTTCGAAATTGTCCTGCTGGCCGAGTATCTGGTAGAGCTCGAGCAGCAGCAGCCAGTGCACGGCGCGGCTGTGGGTGGCGCGATTGAGATCCTGCAGCAGGGCGATCAGGCGGTCGACGCCGCTGACCTGGAGTTTGCGCTTGGCTTTGCGGGCCGCGCTCAATATCTTGGCGCATTCGTCCGCCCCGTTTTCGTCGACCATCTCGATGCGGGAGAAATCGATCCGCACCACGGCTTTCTTGTCGGTCCCGGCGATGCCTTCGCGCAGGCTGGCCGCAGCTTTCTTGTCGAGCAGTCCCGGCAACTCCAGGCTGGCCGCCTCGGCCTGCTGAGGCGCGCCGGCGCCGCCGTTGCTCCCCATTTTCTGCCAGACAGGGGGTGAGGTTTCGAAGCGCATCGCATAATCGAGCGCCAGTTGTTCGAATTCCTTCTCGCGGCGCTGGATGCAATAAAGATCGAACAGCATGTGCCAGGCGCGGCGATCGCCGCCGCCCAGGATGTCCTTCAGCAGACGCTCCGCCATGTCGGTCTGGCCGCTGGCATACATGATGGCCGCTTCGTCTACCGCCGACTGGGGCGCACCGCTGGATTCCTCCACCACGATGCCGCTGGCCCCCATGTCCATGGTCAGCAAGGTTTCGGTGGGAAGGGATTCGACAGGTGCGGAGACAGGCGCCTGCTTGGGCGGGGGCGCCTTGTCCTTGCCTTTTTTGAAAAACGGAAGAGCCACAGAGTATGCGTGCGCGGGTCAGAGTCAGTGATGGATACTAGCGCTGTCGCCCCGTCCCGGCAACCGCAATAACCCGCCGCCAAGCAAGGCAACCGCGGCAAGTGCCATGACGATCGCCGGACCGGCAGGCCAGTCGAAGAGCGCCGACGCCGCCAGTCCGGCTGCGTAGGCCAGCGCGCCGAGTCCCCAGCCGATCAGCAATCCCGCCCGCGGCGGCCAGCCGCGTACTGCCAGCGCGGGCAGGATCAGGCTGGCAAATACCAGGTAGACACCGACGAGCTGTACCGAGGCGGTGATGGCGAGCGCAAAGATCAGGTAAAAGCCCATCCGTCCGAGTCGGATGCCCCGCAGCCGCCAGAAACCGAGCAGCAACGCGTAGACCACCGCGATCTGGGCCAGCTGGGACGGCCCGACCCAGAGGATCTGTCCGGCCAGCAGCTCGTTCAGGTGCTCTCCGCCATGCGGATCGCCCGACAGCAGCAGCACGGCCAGGCTCGCCGCGACGGCGAAAGATGAGCCGATCAGCGCTTCCTGGATATCGGGCCAGCGCGATTCGCACCACGCCAGAAACGCGGCGCCGGCCAGTGCCGCCGCCGCCGCCGCCAGCTGGGTCTGCCAGCCCTGGGTTTCCCAGCCCAGGGTATGGGCGGCAATGACACCGAGCACGGCGATCTGGGCAATGGCGAGATCGAGGAAGATGATTCCGCGCGCCAGGACCCGCCGCCCCAGCGGGACATGCGTGGCAAGAACGAGCAGACCGGCGACGAACGGCCAGCCGAGCAGCCCCGGGTCGAGTGCGGCCCAGTTCATCGTGCGACCTTCAGCAATTGCGCGACGCTGTCGTCGAACAGGCCAAAGAGATCCTTGGCCCGGTCCGATCCGCCGACGGTGAACGGCATCGCGACGGCCGGGATGCCGGCGTGCTCGGCCAGCCATTCCGACGGGCGCGGGTCCTGGTAGGCGGCCCGGATGACGACCTTGGCGGGCGTGGTTTTCAGTTGCGCGACGATTTCGGCCAGATGGCCGATCGACGGTGCGACACCAGGTTTGGGTTCCAGTACGGCCACTTGTTTCAGCCCCAGCCAGTTCTCCAGATAGGGGAAGCCCTCGTGCTGCACGGCGATGGGCATGCCCTTCAGCGGGGCAGCCTGCGCCTGCCAGCGGGCCATTGCCGCATTCCAGCGCGTGTTGAAATCCGCCAGCCGCGTCTTGTACGCGGCGGCGTGGGCCGGATCGATCTCGGCCAGGCGTGTACCGAGCACCTGCGCCACGCGTGCGATGTTGCGCGGATCGGTCTGGATATGCGGATTGCCCGCAGCGTGGATGTCGCCCTGGGCGCGGTCGAGGACGGCCGGCTTTTCCAGCAGCGCGACCTGTCGCGCCGCCTCGAAATAGCCCGGCTGGCCCGGCTGGATCGCGGCGTTGCCGGCCTGCCGCAGCAGCACTGGCAGCCAGCCGATCTCGAGTTCGGCACCCGTACAGACCGCCAGATCGGCGCGCCGCATCTGCGCGATCAGGCTGGGGCGCGCCTCGATGTGGTGCGGGTCCTGGAAGGCCGTGGTGGCGGTATAGACCTTGACGGCGTCGCCGCCGAGTTCGGTGGCCAGTGCGCCCCATTCAGGCTCGCAGGCAAAGACATTGAGCGCGGCATGGGCGAAGATCGGCCAGGCCGCGACGAGGAAGACGAATAAACGGAATGCTTTCATCGGGAGTTCCTTTAAAAAGAGTGCGCGCCATGCGTGCCGAGGCTGAAGATGTACTGCACGTACCACTGGTTCTCGTCCTGTCCTTCGGTGGCCTTGTCTTTCGTGTACTGCAGGCGGAAGCGCGAAAATTCCGAGGGCGAGTAGTCGACCATCAGCGAATGACGGGTGGGTTTGTAATTGCTGCGAGGCAGGTTGGCGTTGTTGAGGCCGAAGTCCCGCGAACCGGGATCGAGCAGGTCGTAGCGGTAGCCGGCGCGCCAGCGCGGCATGAACTGGTATACGCCTTGCGCGTAGCCGCCGTACTGGGTGGCCTGGTACGCGCCAAGACTGGTCCCGCACATACCCCCCGTACAGTCCAGGCTGCCGCTTTCTTCACGCCGGAACGCCTCGGCGGCGAACTTGAAGTTATGGACGGTGGTGTTGCCCAGCGGTGCCCATTTCCAGACGAAGTCCGCCAGCCAGGTCTTGCTGTCGCCGGTGAAGGCGGTGGCCACGTCGTTGCCGGCGAAGTCGGCGAGCGTGCCACTGCGATCGACTGCGCGCGTCGACAGATACGACACGCCGCCGCGCCAGCTGTGGGAATCGCCCACATCGCCGCCGATGTGGCCATACAGCGCGTAGTTGCCGATGCCGTTCGTATTGCGGTCGGTGCCGGGGAAGTTTGCCCCGCGCCCGATTTCGGCGCCCAGTTCGGTGAAGAGGTCGGTCGGCGCCACCCACCGAAGCTGCAGGCCGTCGTTGCCGTAGCCTTCGCCGAACAGCGCTTCATACATCAGGTTATTGGTGGCGAAATCCCAGGCGTGCGGGTGCTGCTCGTTCTGGTAGCCGATGCCGGAACGGAAGCGGCCGCCCTTCACGGTCAGGCCCTGGCCCAGCGCCAGGGTCTGGAACCAGGCTTCTTCCACGCCGACGCTGCCGTCGTTCAGCGTGGCATTGAAATAGCCCCGGAAATACGGATCGATATCGGAGGCCAGGACCAGTTCGCTGTCGTCGACCGAGAAGCCGCGCGAGGGACCGGGCGCCGTGCCGTCAGGCAGGAAGCCCGTGATGCGGCGTGCGGGAAGGTCCTTCAGGTGGGCATAGCCGCCCTGCAGGATGAGCGAAGTTTCGGGATTGAAGGCACCTGGATTGCTGGGTGCCGAACTGGCCGTGTCTTGCACAGGCACGGCGGGCTGAGCAGCAGGGGCGGCGGCAGTCGCTTCGGCACGGGCGAGCCGCGCTTCCAGCGTCTGGATGCGGGTTTCGTAATCGGTTTTCATTTTCTGGACTTCGGCGCGCAGGGCGGCGAGATCGGCATCGTCGGCATGGGCCGGACAGGCGGCCGCCAGCGCGGCCGCCAGGAGGGCGGGACGTAACATGTTTGACTCCGTCAACGTGAGATGAACGCCTGCGCACAGGGTTGGCGCAGGCTTCGAAAAGACTCAGGCGTTGGGCGGAGCGGGGGGCGCGCGGGCGCACGCAGGGCGGGGGGCAAGATCGGCGCACTGGAATGTAGCGCCGGACGCATATGTGTACGTGCCCGGCGGCGTCGCCATGACGACCAGACTTGGGGGCAGGGCGGTGCCCAGTTGGGCCTGCGCGAGGCAGACTTCGCAGACCTTGTCGGGCAGGCCCGTGTCGTGCGTACGCAAATGGGTCAGCGCATGCGCGAACGCGGCCGCCTGACCGAACAGAAGGGTCAGGGCCAAGAGCCAGGAGAGCAGGCGGCGCGACGGCATGGGGCGAATTCTAACGTCTCGGCGGATCGACGGGCGGGACCGGGTCGTAACCGTGATCGCAGCCGGGGCGGCAGCGGCCGATGCGTTTCGCGGCCAGCCAGCTGCCTTTGAGCGCGCCGTGTTTTTCGATGGCTTCCTTGCCGTATTCCGAGCAGGTGGGCAGGTAACGGCATTGCCGCCCCAGCCAGGGCGAAAGTGCCAGCTGGTAGACGCGAATCGCGCCGACGAGGAATTTTTGCGCGAGATTCACAGTTGTGCCCCGGCATGGCTGGACGCCGCGCCCGAGAAATCGGCCAGGAGCCTGGCGACGAATTCGGGTTCGAGGTCGCGCACGATGAACACGAAGCGGCTGCGATGGTCGTCATCCGGCCAGGTGTCGAGCCGGACCTCGGGATACAGCACGTGCTGCACGCCATGCAGCACCACCGGCAGCGGTTCATCCTTCAGGTTCACGATGGCCTTGAAGCGCAGCAGATTCTCGGCGCGAAACGAGGCGAGCATGCCGAGGGCCGATTGCAGCCCAAAACGATCGAGCGGGGTGTCGATCACCACCGAAAACGCCTGGATGCGCGCATCGTGCAATTCGGGGTGCGCCTTTCCGGCAAGCGGGCTGGCGCTGGCAGGCCGATAGCGCTGCGGCTTCAGCCAGCGCATGACTTCCAGCGAGCGGGTCTCGGCGTTCCACAGTCCCAGGTTCTGGATCGCGGCGGGGTCGAGCTCGCCATGCGTCACGATCACGATGTCGGCCGCCGGGTTGAGCGTTGCAAGACGTTCGCGCAGGGCGACGACCGTGTCGGCGGGCGCGAGGTCGGTCTTGGTGAGCAGCAGCCGGTCAGCCACCGCCACCTGTTTGACGGCCTCGAAGTGTTCGTCCAGCTGGCCCATGCCGAACAGCGCGTCGACCGTGGTCACCACGCCGTCGAGACGAAAGCGTGCGCGAACCCAGTTGTCGTGCAGCAGATTGTCAAGCACGGGGGCCGGGTCGGCGATGCCGGTGGTTTCGATGATGACGCGTTCGAATGCCGGAATGTCGCCCTTCTGCCGGGCCATCCACAAGTTTTTCAGCGTCGGCGACAGGCTGCCGGAAATCGTGCAGCACACGCAGCCGCCCGACAGCAGTGCCATCGGCCCGTCCATTTCTTGCAGCAACTGGTGATCGAGCGCGACTTCGCCGAACTCGTTCATGAGAATGGCCGTGCGCGGCAGCGTGCGCACCAGATGATTCAGCACCGTGGTCTTGCCGCTGCCCAGAAAACCGGTGAGCAGCGTGATTGGGACGGGGGACTCGGGCGTCGCGATCACACGGATGTCCTCACGGGAGTGAGCGCAGGTTTCGGTACAGGCTCATGTCGGCGTAGCCGACGTGAAGCCGCGCAGCGGCGGCCGAAGCCAAAACCGGTGAGCGGCGTGACGGGAAGCGGTGTGTCAGGCTTCATGGCGGCACTGACCCTGGCAACGGATGAGCAACAGGTTTCGGTACAGGCTCATGTCGGCGCAGACGACGTGAAGCCGCGCAGCGGCGGCCGGAGCCAAAACCGGTGAGCGGCGTGATCGGCAGAAGGGAATCAGACGCGAGCATGGCGACGACTAAAGCCAGGAAACGGTTGCATGATTCAGGCGCTTGCTTGTAAGCATTCCGCGCAGCGGCCGTGTACGGTAACGTCGATATGGCGCGCCTCGAATCCGGGCGGGGTTCGAGGTTGTGTGCTCGGGCAGTCCGCCAGGCAGAAGAGGCGCCCACAGGCGTCGCATTCGAAATGCGCATGACCGTGGTGGACGTGCGCGACGCCGAAGCGGCGTACACGATCCTGGCCGGTCACGCTGTGCGCCAGGCCTCGCGCGACCAGCCAGTCGAGCACGCGATACAAGGTGACCTTGTCGAGCGGTTGTGCTTCGTTCGTGGCCGCCTGCATCAGGGCCTGGTGGGATGCTGTCGTGTTGGCCGCCAGAAGCAATTGCAGCACCTGGATGCGGGCAGCCGTTGCGCTTGCGCCGCATTCCTTGATCAGCTGGACGGCTTTATCGTGGTGCGAACCGGAATTCATGGGGCGATTCTAGGAGACGCAGGGCCCGAATGCAACCAAGTTGCATTCGGGCCCTTGAAAAACCCCTTCGCACAGGAAGGGGGTGGATCAGGCGTGCAGCCGTTCCTTCTTCTCGTGGCGTTCCTGCGCTTCGATCGAGTATTCGGCGGTAGGACGGGCCAGCAGGCGGGGCAGCCCGATGGGGTCGCCGGTTTCCAGACACCAGCCATATTCACCGCTGTCGATGCGTGCCAGGGCGGAATTGATCTTTTTCAGCAGCTTGCGCTCACGGTCGCGCACGCGCTGTTCCAGCATGTGCTCTTCTTCCACGGTGGCGCGGTCGTTGGGATCGGCAAAATTCTCGTTTTCCTTCAGATGCTCGCCGGTGTCGGCCGCATTGCTGAGCATCTCGTCGCGCAGCGTTTCGAGGCGGGTGCGAAAAAACGTGAGTTGGGCCGCGTTCATGTAGGCGGAAGCCGGCATCTTCAGCAGGGCGGCTTCGGTAAGGGGTTTGGACGAGGCGGTCATCGGAACTCCAGGCGTCTAGGATGGTTGAAAAATGCGGCCGGGCATGCGCCCGGGCAGTCGAAATGGAACCGGCCGTGGCAGATGCGCGACCCGCATCATAACTCCGTCATGGCTGCCGGTGTCATCGGGTGGTCTCGGGCGATGGGGACCGGACAGGTCGAACCCGTGACGATGGGTGATAATCCGGGCATGAAAGCCTTTCTCCCTTTGACGGTCCTTGTGCTCCTGCTGGCTGCGTGCGGACGCGATGCGCCGCCTGTGGCGCCCGAGGATATTCGTCCGGTACGCGCGGAGCAGGTGGGGATGCACACCGCCCAGCAAGGCACGCGCTACGCGGGGGAGGTGCGGGCGCGCTACGAGACCGATCTGGCGTTTCGCGTGGCGGGACGGGTTGACGCCCGCAAGGTGGACGTCGGCAGCCAGGTCCGGGCGGGCCAGGTCATCGCCACGCTCGACCCCAACGACTATGTGCTGGCGTCGCATGCGGCACACGCACAGCTGACGGCCGCCGAGGCCGAGGCCCGGCTGGCGCGCCAGGACTTGCAGCGCTTTACCGAGCTGCGCGCACAGAATTTCATTTCCCAGGCCGAACTGGATCGGCGCCGGACCACTGCCGAGGCAGCCGCGGCGCAGATGCGCCAGTTGCGCGCGGAGGCGGCCCGCCAGGACAACCAGCAGGCCTATACCCGGCTGACTGCGCCGCATGCCGGCGTGGTGACAGCCATTTCGCTCGAGGCGGGGCAGGTGGTGGCGGCCGGCCAACCGGTGGCGCAGCTGGCGCGCGACGGTGAGCGCGAAGTTCGCATCGACGTGCCGGAAAATGCGCTCGATGCATTGCGTACCGCGCACAACCTGCGCATCCGCCTGTGGTCGGTACCAGGGCGGGACTATGCCGGCCGCCTGCGCGAAGTGTCGCCGGTGGCCGATGCGGGCAGCCGTACCTACAGCGCCCGCGTCAGCCTGCTGCATCCCGATGCGGCCGTGAAACTGGGCATGACGGCTACGGTCGAGGTCGACAGTGAACTGCGACCGAGCCTGTCGGTGGCGCAATCGGCCTTATTCAGGATCGACGGCAAGCCGCAGGTGTGGGTGGTGAATCCCCAGACCCGCAAAGTGGCGGCGCGCACCGTGCAGATCGGCGAATTGAATGGCGAACGCGCGGCTATCGTGTCGGGGCTGGCTGCCGGCGAGTGGGTGGTGACGGCAGGCGTGCACAAGCTGGCGCCCGGCCAGCAGGTGCGTCTGGCCGACCCCGGCCGCCCATGAACGACGCCCCGCGTTTCGTGCCCGCGCGCGGCAACCTGTCGCGCTGGGCGATCGAGCATCCGGCACTGGTGCGCTTCTTCATCGTGCTGATCCTGCTGGTCGGTGTGCGGTCCTATTTTCAGTTGGGGCAGGCCGAAGATCCGCCGTTCACCTTCAAGACCATGCTGATCCAGGCGCAATGGCCAGGGGCGACCGCGCAGGAAGTGTCGGAACAGCTGACCGAACGGATCGAGAAGAAGCTGCAGGAAATGCCCGAGCTCGATTACGTGCAGAGCTACGCCAAGGCGGGCGAGACGGCACTTTTCGTCAATCTCAAGGAAACGGTGCGCGGGCGCGACGTGGCCGCGGCCTGGTATCAGGTCCGCAAGAAGATCGGCGATCTGAAGACAGCGCTACCGGCTGGTGTGCAGGGGCCCTTCTTCAATGACGAGTTCGGTGACACCTTCGGCTCGATCTATGCCTTCACCGGCGACGGCTTCAGCCGGTCCGATCTGCGCCGCGTCGCCGAGGATGCGCAGCGCGAAGTCCGCCGCCTGCCCAATGTGGGCAAGGTCGAGCTGTTCGGCATCGTCCCGGAAAAAATCTACGTCGAGATTCCTGCGCAAAAGCTCGCCACGCTTGGCCTCACGCCGCAGCAGATCATGCAGGCTGTGCAGGAGCAGAATGGCGTGGTGGCGAATGGGCGGATCGAAAACCAGGCCCTGTCGATCCCGCTGCGCGTGTCGGGGCCTTATTCCGACGTCGAGGGCGTGCGCGAAACGATCATCCGGATCGGCACGCGCAGCATCCGGCTGGGCGATATCGCCAGCGTGACGCGGCGCTACGAAGATCCGCCTGTCGCCGAAATCCGTTCGCAGGGCGAGCCGGCGGTGCTGCTCGGGGTGTCGCTGGCCGACGGCGGCGACGTGGTGGCGATGGGACGTGCCGTGGCGGCGGCCATGGCGGACTTGCAGAAGACGCTGCCGGTGGGCATGGAGATCCAGCGGATCCATGATCAGCCCAGCATTGTCAGCCACGCGGTCCGGCTCTTCATGCAGAGTTTCTTCGAAGCCGTTGCCATTGTGCTGGCGGTGACCTTCCTTGCGCTCAAGTGGCGTGCCGGCCTGGTGGTGACGCTGTCCATCCCGGTGGTGCTGGCGATCACCTTCACCACGATGTGGCTGTTCGACATCGACCTGCATCGCATCTCCACCGGGGCGCTCATCATCGCCCTTGGCCTGCTGGTGGATGACGCCATCATCGCAGTGGAAATGATGGCGCACAAGCTGGAGGCCGGCTGGAACCGCTTCGAAGCGGCCACCTACGCCTTCCATTCGACCGCGTTTCCCATGCTGACCGGTACCTTGTTGACCGCCACCGCATTCCTGCCGATCGCGCTGGCCAAGTCGATGGTCGGCGAATACACCTTCGCCATTTTCGCGGTGACGACGATCGCGTTGCTGTCCTCCTGGCTGGTGGCGGTCGTGGTGACGCCTTACCTGGGGCACGTCCTGCTGAAACCGGCTCGCCACGTGACGGACGAGAATGCGGCGTATCTCACGCCGTTCTACCGGCGTTTCCGCGCCATGGTGAACGGGTGCCTCACCCATCGGCGCAGCGTGATTGCGCTGACGGTGGTGGCGCTGGTCGTCGGACTCGTCGCGATGCAGCGGGTCGAGAAACAGTTCTTCCCGCAGTCCGACCGGCTGGAAATCCTGGTCGAAATGTGGCTGCCGGAAGGCGCATCCATCGAGGCCACGCGCGCCCAGGCGATCAGGCTCGAAACCCTGCTGCGGCAGGACAAGGATGTCACCCACGTGCTCGACTACATCGGCCAGGGCGCGCCGCGTTTCGTGCTGGCGCTGGACCAGCGGCTGGCCAACCGCAATTTCGCGCAGCTGGTGGTGATCGCGAAGGACGTGCCGGCGCGGGAGCGCGAACTTGCGCGTATCCGTCGGCTGTTCGAGACCGACTTCCCCAATGTGCGCGGACGTGCCGTGCGTTTCGAATATGGACCGCCCGCCGGCTACCCTGTGCAGTACCGATTGTCCGGCGCCGACATCCCGAGGCTCAAGATCGAAGCCGAGAAACTGCGCAGGATCGTCGCGGCCCAGCCGCAGGTGACGGCCGTGAACCTGGACTGGAACGAGCAGTCGCTGGCGATCAAGGTCCAGCTCGACCAGGACAAGATCAAGGCGCTCGGCCTCAGCTCGGATGCAGTCGGGCGCCTGTTGGCGCTGGAGTTGTCGGGGACGACGATTACCCAGTTCCGGGAAGACGATCAGTTGATCGACGTCGAATTGCGCATTCCGCGCAAGGAACATCGCGACGTCGATGTGCTGAAATCGCTGCCGGTCGGCAGCTTCGACGGACAAAGCGTGACCCTGGGGCAGATCGCCACCTTCCGTCCGGTGTTCGAGGACGGCGTGATCTGGCGGCGCGACCGCCTGCCGACGATCTCGGTGCGCGGCGATCCGGTGGGTAACACGCAGCCGGCGACGATCATCGAATCGATTGCGCCGCAGGTGGCCCGATTCAAGGCGCAGCTGCCGCCCGGTTTCCGGCTGGAAATAGGGGGACCGGTGGAAAGCAGTGCCAAGGCCAATGCCGCCATCGCCGCCTCGTGGCCGTTGATCGTGGTCACCACGCTGACACTGCTGATGCTGCAACTCGGCAATTTCGCGCGCGCCTTGCTGGTGGTGCTTACGGCGCCGCTCGGCATCATCGGCGTGGCGGTCGCGCTGCTGGTGACCGGCCAGCCGATGGGCTTCGTGGCCTTGCTGGGCATCATCTCGCTGTCCGGCATGATCATGCGCAATTCGGTGATCCTGGTCGACCAGATCCAGCAGGACGTGGCTCGCGGCCTGTCGCAGTGGGATGCGATCGTCGAATCCACAGTGCGGCGCATGCGGCCGATCAGCCTCACCGCCGCCGCCGCGGTGCTGGCGATGATCCCGCTGTCGCGCTCGATTTTCTGGGGTCCCATGGCCGTATCGGTCATGGGGGGGCTGATCGCGGCGACCTTCCTCACGCTGTTTTTTCTGCCTGCCCTGTATGCGGCTTGGTTTAGGGTAAAACCGGGCTAAGGTACAAAACATGCAAGGAGACCAGCATGAAAATGATCGTATTCGCATTGCTGCTGGCGGGGTGTGCCAGCCTTGAATCGCCCGACCCGGCTTCGCCCTACTATGCCTATCCCCCAGGATGGTTGGCGCAGCTCAACCATTCCCTGACGATTCCACCCGGCTCGGCCACGGTGCGTCTGCAGTATGGCCAGGTCGTGCCGCGCAACGGCGTACAGGAGTTCGATCCGTATTGCGTGGTGGAACTGAATACGGTGCGCGACACGCCGCAGACGCTCAAGCCGGGGCGTTTCCAGATATGGCGGGTGACGCGCAATGTGGATTTCTATGCAGCGGCGAAGTCGCCGCTGATGAAGGCCCGGTATGTGGACGATGACGGCGACGTGACGCCCCTCTATTACAAGACGGAGTTCCGGCTGCGCGATCCCGCGCAGCCGAATCTGCGTGGCATGACCTGTGCGTGGAACCAGATGGTCCCCGGCAACCCGCTGTTGATGCGGCACCTCAGGTTGAGTGAAATCCGGGCGGCGCTGGGCGACTGGATCACCCTGATCCCGCCGAAGGCGATGCTGTAACGACGAAGCCTCCGCGATCGATTGTTGCGCCGTGCGTGCCGGCCGCGCGGTCCTATTTGATCAGCGTCAGATGGGGGGGGCGTACGGCATGTCCGCCTGTGGCCGTCAGCGTGTTGGTGACCGGCTGCCAGTAAGGAAAGGCCTCCGGACGGTGGATGTGGTAGCCCTGCAGATAATCCACACCCATGTCTTCGAGCAGCGCCGCCATATTGGCATCTTCCACTTGCTCGGCCACCGAATGCATGCCGAAATCGCTTGCCAGCTGGGCGATCGAGCGGACGATGGCCTGGTCGCGCCGGTCGTCCAGCATGCCGCGCACGAAGGCGCCGTCGATCTTGAGGAAGTCGGCGGGCAGATGCTTGAGATAGAAGAAGGAAGAGGCGTCGCGCCCGAAATCGTCCAGTGCGAACTGGCAACCGCGTTCGCGCAGGCCGTGGATCAGACGCTGCGCGTCGCCGAGATTGACCACCGCGGCGGTTTCCGTCACTTCGAAGCCGAGGCGCGAGCCTTCCACGCCATAATGATCGAGCATGTGGCAGACCACGCCGAGGAAGGACTCGTCGGCGACGGTCTTGCCCGAGAGATTGATGAAATAGACCGCATTGTCGTCGGGCTGCGCCGCCAGGTAGGACACCACCGCTTCCAGCATCCAGCGGTCGAGGATGGGCGCCTGTCCGTAGCGCTCGAGGGCCGGCAGCAGCTTGGCCGGCCCTTCGACCACGCCATCGCGCTGCCAGCGGATCAGCACTTCATAGTGTGGCTGGCCGCCGCGCGAGGTCGGCCGGATCAACTGGCGATAGGGCAGGAACTGGTTGGCTTCCAGTGCCTGGGCGAAATCGGCTGCCCAGCCCATTTCCGTTTCCAGGCGACGGAATCCGACCTCGTCCGCCTCGTACAGCATGACGCGTCCGCTCCCCTCCGACTTGGCGCGATAGCACGCCATGTCGGCCTGGATCATGAGGTCGCCGGCCGTGGTCGCGGCCTGGGTGATCGGGGCGACGCCGGCGCAGGCACCCAGCGTGAAGCGTCGTCCCTTGTGTTCGAAGCGGAAGTCGCGGATGCGCTGCACCAGCTGCCGACAGATCCGGTTGGCCTCGTCGGGCCGGGTATCGAACAGGATGAGGCCGAATTCGTCTCCACCCAGACGGCCCAGATAGGCGTGCGCGGGCAGGGCGGCTTTCATGGTCTGGGCAATGTCCATCAGCAGGGAATCGCCCACCGAATGGCCGCAGGTGTCGTTTACCAGCTTGAACTGGTCGAGATCGATGTAGCAGAACGCATGCTGCTGACCGTGATCACGCGCAGTACGCAGCGCCCGGGCCAGGCGTCCTTCCACCGCACGCCGATTGGGCAAGGTGGTCAGCGTGTCGTGGAAGGCCATCTCGCGCAGGTTGTCGAGCAGTTCTTTCTTTTCGGTTTCGTCGCGCAGCACGTAGACAGCGCCCAGGCCGTCCTGGTCGGTCAGTGGCGCGCAACTGTAGCTGATGGCCAGGTGCTGGCCATAGCGGGTGTGCAATTCGGCCGATCCGGTCTGGCCATGCAATGCTGCCGTCGACGACAGGAAGCAGGCCGGCGCATCCTCGTCGCCGTTCACCCGGTCGAACTGGATCATCTCGCTTAACAAATTCAACTGCGCATCCTCGAGGGCGATACCCAGCAGACTTTCTGCGGCCGGGTTGAGGTAGGTCACCTGGTTGTGCGGGTTGGTGACGATGACGGCATCGTTGATCGATTGCAGCGTGACCTGCCAGCGCTCTTTCTCGTTGCTGAGCGCCGCCTCGTCGATCTTGCGCTGCGTGATGTCGAAGCGGATCGACAGGTACTTCTGCGGCAGACCGTCGTCGCCCTTGATCGGGATGATGGTGGTGGCAGTCCAGAATAACCGTCCATCCTTGGCACGGTTGCAGATCTCCCCGCGCCAGGTCCGGCCGTTCGTGATGGTTTTCCACAGACGGGTAAAAAATGCGGGAGCGTGGCAGCCCGAATTGAGGATGCGGTGATTCTGGCCGATCAGTTCTTCGCGCGTGTAGCCGCTGAGGATGCAGAACAGGTCGTTGGCGAGCGTGATGTTGCCGGCGAGATCCGATTCGGACACGCTGGCCGCGCTGTCGAGCGCTTTCTGTTGTTCGCCGAGATCCGTAAGCAGCCGTTCCAGGGCCGCGCTCATGTAATTGAAGGCGCGTGTGGATTCCTGCAGCTCGGGCGGACTGCTGGTGCGGACGGGGAGACGCACGCTGTAGTCCCCGGACTCGATCTGGTGGGCGGTTGCGCTCAATCGGGTCAGGTCCTTCAGGTTGATCCGCAGCATGGCATGGATCAGCCAGCCGAGCAGACCCATCGCGAAACTGAACAGAATGAACAGTCGGGTCCCGAGATGCCACAGGAAATCTTCATACGCGTGGGCGGAAGGCTGGATGCGCAGATGACCGTAGTAGGTACCTTGGATGATTAGGTCTTCCTGCATGACGGGGAGGGCCAGGCGGGTCAGCCGGGCGAACCAGTCGGGGCGGTCGACTGTGGGCGGGCTGGCTTGTTCGCGGATGACGCGGCCATCCGGCGCGACGTATTCCACATGCTGCAAATTCCCCTGGTCGATCGGAATCCGCAATCGCGTTCGCACCGCAAGGTAATCCTGCCAGATGGCCGGATCCGCGACGGCCTGCGACAGTGCAGCGAGCTGTGCGGTGGCCTGTACACGCAAGGCGGCATCGGCGTCCTGGCGGACGATATACAGCGCCTGTTGCCCGGCCAGCACGAACACCGTCAGCATGACGAGCAGGGCCGCCCCCAGCACGCGACCTTGTGTGCTGAGGCGGGCCGGACGCAAGGCGTGCGCGAAGCGGGCGAGCGGAGGCGAGAGGTGGCGAGACATACGGAAGGAATCGGCCGCCAGTCTGCTTTCTGAAGCCATTCAGGCACATATGCTTCAGAGTAAGTGGATACTTACATGCGGGGCGAGGGGATCAGTTTTTCCTGCGCGCGCGGGGATGTGCCTGGTCGTAGACCTTGGCCAGGTGCTGCCAGTCGAGATGGGTGTAGACCTGAGTGGTGCTGATGTTGGCGTGCCCAAGCATTTCCTGCACGGCGCGCAGGTCGCCCGACGATTGCAGCACATGGGTGGCAAATGCGTGGCGCAGCAGGTGCGGGTGGATGTGCTGGCTCAGGCCGGCCTGTCGTGCCCAGCGGTTGAGCCGCAGCTGCACGCTGCGGGGCGTCAGGCGGGTGCCGCGCCGGTTGATGAACAGGGCGGCAGTGTCGGCCTGCGCCAGGGGCTGCCGGTGCGGAAGCCAGGCGGCAATGGCGACCAGGGCCTGCTGCCCCACCGGCACGACGCGGGTTTTGTTGCCCTTGCCGGTGACCTGCGCCTCACCTGCGTGCAGATTGACATCGTGGAGATCGAGCCCGACCAGTTCCGACAGGCGCAGCCCGGACGAATAGAACAACTCGAACATGGCGCGGTCGCGTGCCAGCAAGGCATCGTCGGACTCGGCGGGCAGGCCGCCGTCGAGCAGTTGCGTGCAGGCGTCGGGCGACAGGATCTCGGGCAGGGCCTTGGCCGCTTTGGGCGGGCGCAGGCCGGTGCAGGGGTTGTTCGCATAGCCGAGCCGGCGGCAGGCGAAGGTATAGAAGCCGCGCCAGCTGGACAGCTGGCGCGCCACGCTGGTGGCGGCCAGGTTCTGGCTACGCAGCTTGACGATGGCGCCGCGGATATCGCTTACCTCGAGCGTTTCAAGCGGCTTGCCGTCGGTCAGGCTGGAAAGATTCGCCAGGTCGCGTTGATAAGCTGCGACCGTATGCGGAGACAGCCGCCGTTCGGCGGCAAGGGATTGCAGATAGGCGGCGACTGCGTTCAATCCTGCATCCGCACCAGGGCGGCGCCGACCAGCTGGCCCAGCCGTTCGAGGTAGAGCGTGCCCATGCCGGCGTAGAAACGCTTGGCTTCCTCGGAAGCCAGCACGAGCAGCCCGATGGGGGCGGCCGCCGCAACTGGCCGCAGCGGAATGCAGGCAAACGCACGCAGATGCGGCGAGATCTCGCCGAACCAGTCGCTGGCGTCGTCGACCGCAAGCGGGCCGCAGACCGGTTGACCCATCGATTCAATACCTGCGCGCGCGGCGTCCGATACCGGATCGGTGAGGCCAGGCGCGGCGTCGGCCGGCAGGTTCCATACGCGCACCGCATGGTGCGGTACCGCGAAGCCTTCCCGCAGGTGCAGGTTCAAGGCTGCGAGGACGTCCTGCGGCGCACGCGCCGCCAGCAGGGCAAGGGTGAGTGCGTGGAGCTTGTCGGAGATGCCGTCGTTCTCCTCGCCGAATTGAATCAGTTCGGCGAGCTTGTTTTCCAGCATCCGCACCTTGTCGCGCATCGCGATCAGCTGGCGTTCACTCATCGACACGGCGTGGGTGCCATGCGGATGCGGGATGTGGAGGTCCGCCAGCAGGGTGGGGAAGTCGTTGAAGAAATTCGGATGCCGGGTCAGGAATTCGGCGATAGCCTGAGCGTTCAGGTCGGTGGGCTGCATGTCCATTAAAGTTCGATCTCCCCTTCAAATACTGTTTCGGCCGGGCCGGTCATGGTGACCGGCTGGCCCTGTCCCGCCCATTCGATGATGAGGTCGCCGCCGCGGGTATGCACGCTGACCGGGCTTTTCAGCCAGTCCTGGCGGATTCCCGCGACGGCCGCGGCGCAGGCGCCGGTGCCGCAGGCCAGCGTCTCGCCGGCGCCGCGTTCATATACGCGCAGGCGGATGTCGTGCGGGGTCAGCACCTGCATGAAGCCGGCGTTGACGCGCTGCGGAAAGCGCGAATGCGATTCGATGGCGGCGCCGAGGATGTCCACTGGCGCGCTGTCGAGATCGTTCACCCGCAGCACCGCGTGCGGGTTGCCCATCGACAGGGCGGCGACCTCGATGACGTGCTGGCCGACCTTGAGCGCATACGTCATCGCCTCGGTGTCGGCGGCAAACGGAATGTCGGCGGGCGCGAAGCGCGGCGCGCCCATGTCGACCGTGACCTGGCCATTGGCCAACAGGCGCGGCTCGATCACGCCGGACGCGGTTTCCACGCGGATCGCCGTCTTGTCGGTCAGCCCCTTGTCGTGCACGAAGCGCACGAAGCAGCGCGCGCCGTTGCCGCATTGCTCCACCTCGCCGCCGTCGGCATTGAAGATACGGTAGCGGAAATCGACGTCGTCGCGCGTGGGTTTCTCGACCAGCAGGATCTGGTCGCAGCCGATGCCGAAGTGGCGGTCGGCAATGCGGCGACATTGCTCGGTGGTGAGCGCGACGATCTGGCCGATGCCGTCGAAGACGACGAAGTCGTTGCCGAGGCCATGCATTTTGGTGAATTTCAGTCGTGTGCCCATTTGGGTACTTGTGCCTGTGGTATTCATTCGGTTTTGAGTCTGACGTATTCCTTGAGCAGGCAGCGGTCCATGACCACGTTCATGCCGCCCGCCTGCGCGCGCAATGCGGCGGCGTCATGAACGATCCCTTCCTGGAACCATATAGCGGGCAAGTGTAGCGCCAGGCACTGTTCGACGATAGCGGGCACATGCTCGGCGGCGCGAAACACGTCGACCAGGTCGACCGTGAACGGGATGTCGGCAAGGCGGGCATACGCCTTTTCGCCCAGTACCTCCTCGACCAGCGGTCGCACCGGGACGATGCGGTAGCCGTAACGCTGCATCGCCTGCGCCACCCGGTAGCTCGGACGTGCGGGCTGTGGCGACAAACCGACGACCGCGATGGTCCTGACGTGGTCGAGCAGGGTGCGCAAGTTGGCGTCGTCGGGGTTGGCAAAGTTCATAAAGGCAACTCCATGACGTGATCGTCCATCACGAAGCCATGCCCGATGTCGAACACGCGCGACTCGGTGATCCCGAACCCGTATTTAAGATAAGCGGCGACGGCCTGCGTGTTGCCGCGATTCACCTGCAGCCACAGACGGCGCCCCTGCCCCTGGCGTGCCCATTCCCGGACGGCCAGCAGCAGCGTCGCTCCGACGCCTTGGCGCTGGTGGTCGGGATCCACGTACAGCTTGTCGAGTTTGCAGCGCACGCCGTCGCGCACTGCGTGGGCGAATCCCACGGTTGCCTGGCCTTGTCGTGCAACCCACCAGGCGTGATCCGGGTCGTCGAGTTGAGAACGTATGCGGTCGGCGGCGTAGCGGTCGGCCAGCATGGCATCGATCTGGGCTTGCGAGATCAGCGCCGGGTAGGTGGCCTGCCAGACCGTGCGTGCCAGCGCACAGACGGCGTCGATCTCCTGCGGCGTCAGGCGGTGCAGGCGCGTGTCATCCATACAGGCTGGTCTCGCCTTCAGGGCGCGTCTTGAAGCGGCGGTGCAGCCACAGATATTGCGGCGGCATTTCGCGGATGCGTTCCTCGATGAAGGCATTCATGCGCGCGACGTCGGCTTCCAGGTCGTCGCTCGGGAAGTTGTCCCACGGCGGGTAGCAATGCAGACGGTAGCCCGCCCCGCCGGGCAACTGGCGGGTGATGACGGGCACGATCTGTGCGCCCGTGAGCTTGGCCAGCCGCGGCAGTGCCGAGAGGGTGGCGGTCTGGATGCCGAAGAATGGGACGAATACCGCATTGAGGCGGCCCTGATCCTGATCCGGCAGGTAATAGAACGGGAGGTGGGCCTTCAGCGCCTTCAATACCGGCTTGATGCCGTCCGACTTGGCGATCAGCACCGGCGCATGGAAACGCGAGCGCCCGCGCAGCATCAGCCAGTCCGAGGCGGGGTTCTTCGAGGGGGCGTACATCGAGGCGACCTGGCGGTCCATGCTGAGTCGCACGCCCCCCATGTCCAGCCCGACGAAATGTGGCGCCAGCCAGATCACGGGTCGTTTGCCATCGCCCAGTACGGCGTCGGGGTTATCGATGCGGACCAGCCGTCGCAGACGTGCTTCACTCCCCCACCACAAGAGGCCGTGCTCGAGCACGGCGCGCATGGAGGCCTGATAGGTCTGCCGTAGCCAGCGATCACGTTCCCGTTTGGGGGTGTCGGGGAAACACAGGGCGAGGTTGGTGGCGACGACGTGCCGGCGCTTGCCCGGCAGTAGCGCCAGCAGCCCGCCCAGGATGTTGCCGAGCGCGACCTGCAGCGGCAGCGGCAGCCAGTGCAGCAGCCACAGCAGGCCGACGCTGAACCAGACCGGCAGCAATGACGGGCGCCACAGGGTATCGGACGCGGCGGCGCTCATGCGGCGGTGGGGTCAAAGGGGTCGGGTGCGCCGCCCGGACGCTTGTGGCGGTTGTAGCTCCACAGATACTGTGCCGGAAAGCGTCGCACGATGTCTTCCACGCCCCGGTTGATCAGGGTGGCAGCAGCGGTCTTGTCTTCAGGCAGCGGGGTGTCCAGTGGAAAGACGTGGATATGGTAGCCGCGTCCCCAGCTCAGGCGCTCGGCCGCAACGAAGAACGCTGCTGCGCTGGTCTTGCGCTGCAGGCTGGCGACCAGCGTGGGCGTATAGGCCGGGCGCCCGAAGAAGGGCGCCCACACGCCATCGCCTCCGGTGGCGACCTGGTCGGGCAGGATGCCGATCGCCTCACGGCGCTTCAGCGCCGCCAGCTGGGCACGTACGCCCGACAGGTCGGTCGGCACCAGCGTCGCCTGGCCGCGCTGGCGGCCGGCCAGCATCAGGGCTGCCAGCACCGGCTTGCGTGGCGGCTTGTACATGGCCGTGAACGGATGCAGCGACGCGTAATACAGGTTGATGATTTCGAAACAGCCGACATGCGGGCCGATCAGGATGATGCCCTTGCCCGCTGCGCGGGCGTCGTCGATATGCGCCCAGCCGCTGGTTCCCCTGACCAGTTTCACGACCTTGTCGTACGGGCGCAGCCATACCGGCAGCAGTTCGACGATGGCCTTGCCGGACTCGCCGATGGTCTGGCGCAGCAAGCGCCTGCAGTCGCGTCCAGGCGCGCAGAGTCCGCTGTCGAACAGGTTGTTGCGCATACGTCCGGAATGGCGCCCCGGCGCCCAGTAGACGAGCCAGCCCAGGGCGATGCCCAACGCGTGCAGCAACGGCAGCGGCAGGCGGGCCAGCAGCTTGAACAGGAACATCATGCGGACATGCGATCCCACACGGACTTCCATCCTAAAGGGTGCAAGAGCCCATAGGGGATCGGGGTATTGCAGGGGGAATTGACGCTGAAGGACGGTGCGGGGCACAATGCATCTGTTCGAGCCGCCGCGTTAATCTTGACAACTTGCGGGCGGGATACAAATACAGCTAAAGCGTCGCCGCTTCGTTTGTCCCCCGAGCCGGTTACGCAGTCGGTAACCGGGACAACAGGAGCTGTCATGCAGAAGGATTTCATTTTTACGTCTGAGTCGGTGTCTGAAGGGCATCCGGACAAGATGGCGGATCAAGTGTCGGATGCGGTACTCGACGCGATTCTAACCCAGGACAAACATGCGCGCGTGGCGTGCGAGACGCTGCTGACCACCGGCCTGTGCGTCATCGCCGGCGAAATCACCACCTCGGCGGTCATCGACTACAACCAGATCGCGCGCCAGACCATCAAGCGCATCGGCTACGACTCGTCCGACATCGGCTTCGACTACAACACCTGCTCGGTGCTGGTCACCGTCGGCAAACAGTCGCCCGACATCGCGCAGGGCGTGGATCGCGCGCACGACGATTATCTCGACCAGGGCGCCGGCGACCAGGGCCTGATGTTCGGCTACGCCTGCAGCGAAACGCCGGTCCTGATGCCGATGCCGATCTACCTCGCGCACCGTCTCACCGAGCGCCAGTCCGAACTGCGCAAGGATGGCCGCCTGCCGTGGTTGCGCCCGGACGCCAAATCGCAGGTGTCGATCCGCTACGTCGACGGCAAGCCTCACTCCATCGATACCGTCGTGCTGTCGACCCAGCATCACCCCGAAGTCTCGCACGCCCAACTGTCCGAAGCCGTCATCGAGGAAGTCATCAAGCCGGTGCTGCCGAAGGAGATGCTCTCCGCCGACACGCGCTATCTGGTCAACCCGACCGGCCGTTTCGTCGTCGGCGGCCCGATGGGCGACGCCGGCCTCACCGGCCGCAAGATCATCGTCGACACCTACGGCGGTGCGGCCCCGCACGGTGGCGGCGCCTTTTCCGGCAAGGATCCGTCCAAGGTCGATCGCTCCGCCGCCTACGCCGGGCGCTACGTGGCGAAGAACATCGTTGCCGCCGGCTTGGCTGACAAGTGCATGGTGCAGGTGAGCTACGCGATTGGTGTGGCCAAGCCCACCTCGCTGATGGTCGACACCTTCGGCACCGGCAAGATCCCGGAAGCGAAGATCGTCGAACTGATCCATGCCCACTTCGACCTGCGTCCCAAGGGTATCGTCGCCATGCTCGACCTGCTGCGTCCGATTTACACGCGCACCGCGAGCTACGGCCACTTCGGTCGCGACGAGCCGGATTTCACCTGGGAGGTGACGGACAAGGCGGCGGCGTTGAAGGCAGCTGCGGGGATTTGAGCGGTTCGTTACGCTGCGCGATTCGGAAACGAAAAAAGCCGGTTTGACCGGCTCTTTTCGTTGATGCGGGTTGCAGGTTAAACCAGTTTGCGGCGGCGATATGCCATCAAGCCGACCAGCCCTAGGCCGGTTAGCATCATCGCGTAGGTTTCAGCCTCGGGAACAGCAGTTATCAGGACGCCTTCCAGGTGCCAGAATGTGTTCAGGTTTGCGTACTGGCTGTTTTCATCGGATGTGATCAGGTGCGACCAGTCGATCGTGTAGAAATAGTGGTTCTCATCAATTTCCTCGACAGCGGTCACCAGGGTGCCTGCGTCGGGCGGCAGGACGAACTGAGTCCCCTTCCAGTCGAGCCCCCAGCCCGATAAATCAATCTCAAGTTGCGTTCCGTCCTTGACGGTGCCCATAGGCGCGCCGTAACGGGTATTTGGCAGTGCTGCACTGCCAGAAAGCATGCCGCCAAGCGTAAAGTCTCCGACATCTTGGGTAGCGCCCATCAGAATTTGACCATCAGCGCTACCCGCGCTCACAAAGCTATAAGGCGTGCCAGTCTGTGTACCCAAATAAGCATTTCCACCCCCAGTGTGAAGTGCCGAGTTGCTGAATCCGCCAGACCGATCTCCAATCTCTTCAATGGACATACCGATAATTGTCTTGTTACCGGGCGTTATGGTGGGAACGAGGCTGGCTACCCCTTCCATGTGCATCTGCCATGTGTAGCCATTTGCCTGCGGAATTACGGTGCCGTTGCTCAGCGAGCTCACGTCGTTGTTGGCAACGTGTGTCCAGTCTGCCGTGTAGAAATATCGGTTTGCACTGATTCTTGAAACACTGGTCGCCAGACTTTGCGGGGCCGCATTGATTGACATACCTTGAGCCTCAATCGTCATCCCGGGCATGCTGAGCGACATGACGCCGCCATCGATCGCGCCCGACGGAGCGCTAGGCAGTGTGTTTAGGTTGTAACCGCTGATTGTTGCGACAGCAAATGCATTATTAGCTTGTTGTACACCCATGAGCAGTGCGCCATCGGCGCTGCCTGCGCTATAAAAATGCTGGTTGGCGCTTAACATGGGATTGCCTGCTAGGTCAGTGCCATTAAACCAGCCCGCTCCGTACGCCATGCCGCCTATTACAATCGCGTCATCTGCAGAAGTTCCAATTCCCCCTGACATGGTGCTAATTTCCTGGATGGTCATACTCTGGATTTCTGCCGCCCGCACCACGCTATTTGCCATGCAGAAACTCAAAGCAATCCCTGCCAGCGTTCTTGTGATGTATTTCATATTTCCCCTCGTTTGTTTTTCTCGATTTGTCCGGCCGAAGCGCTCGCGTTGGCCTGCAAACGCGACCTTGGCGCTGGTACGCAATATATGTTCCTGTTGATGCAGCCATCCATTGTCGATTAATAAAAACAATGGCTTGGGCTGTCGATGCGTAAGTACAAGCAAGTTGGATGTAAAGAATGCCGACATATTCCGCGTTTGGCGCTTCCCGAGTTAGAATGCCGCCTCGGTTCTGAGGAGCGCTGCGACGGTTCACCCGCCAGGCTCAGGACGCTTCCTTTCAACGGCGCTCACGTTTTCTTTTTTGTGAACAGAAAGGAGGGCGTGATGAACGCCGCACTCGATTCCACCGCCGACTATGTAATTGCTGACTTGGGGCTCGCCGACTGGGGCCGCAAGGAAATTCGCATCGCCGAAACCGAAATGCCGGGCCTGATGGCCATCCGCGAGGAGTTTTCCGCTGCCCAGCCGCTCAAGGGCGCGCGCATCACCGGTTCGCTGCACATGACCATCCAGACCGCCGTGCTGATCGAGACGCTGACCGCGCTCGGCGCCGAAGTGCGCTGGGCGTCGTGCAACATCTTCTCGACCCAGGATCACGCCGCCGCCGCCATCGCCGCCGACGGCATCCCGGTGTTCGCGGTCAAGGGCGAATCGCTGACCGACTACTGGGACTACACCCATCGCATCTTCGAGTGGACCGACGGCGGCTACTCGAACATGATCCTCGACGACGGCGGTGACGCGACGCTGCTGCTGCATCTGGGTGCGCGTGCTGAAAAAGACATCTCGGTGATCGCCAAGCCGACCAGCGAGGAAGAACAGGTGCTCTACGCCGCGATCAAGGCCAAACTGGCGACCGATCCCACCTGGTATTCGGTGCGCCTCGCTGCCGTGAAGGGGGTCACCGAGGAGACCACCACCGGCGTGCACCGCCTGTACCAGATGCACGCGCGCGGCGAACTCAAGTTCCCGGCGATCAACGTCAACGATTCGGTCACCAAGTCGAAGTTCGACAACCTGTACGGTTGCCGCGAATCGCTGGTCGACGGCATCAAGCGCGCGACTGACGTGATGGTGGCGGGCAAGGTCGCGCTGGTCGCCGGCTACGGCGACGTCGGCAAGGGCAGCGCGCAGGCGCTGCGCGCACTTTCCGCCCAGGTATGGGTGACCGAGATCGACCCGATCTGCGCGCTGCAGGCGGCGATGGAAGGCTACCGCGTGGTGACCATGGAATACGCCGCCGACAAGGCCGACATCTTCGTCACCGCCACCGGCAACTTCCACGTCATCAACCACGATCACATGGCGAAGATGAAGGACCAGGCCATCGTCTGTAACATCGGGCATTTCGATAATGAAATTGACGTCGCCTCGATCGAGAAATACCAGTGGGAAGAAATCAAGCCGCAGGTCGACCACGTGATCTTCCCGGACGGCAAGCGCATCATCTTGCTGGCCAAGGGCCGCCTGGTGAACCTCGGCTGCGCCACCGGCCATCCTTCGTATGTGATGTCGTCGTCGTTCGCCAACCAGACCATCGCTCAGATCGAGCTGTGGCAGGAACGCGACTCCGGAAAATACCCGGTCGGCGTCTACACCCTGCCCAAGCACCTCGACGAGAAGGTCGCGCGCCTGCAGCTGAAGAAGCTCAACGCGCAGCTGACCGAACTGACCGACCAGCAGGCGGACTACATCGGCGTGCCCAAGACTGGTCCCTACAAGGCCGAGCACTACCGCTACTGATCGGTTTCGCCTGAAAAGGAGGGCGCCATGCGTCTGCTGCTGCTGTGGATCCTGAACGCCGTCGCCCTGTTGGCGGTGACGTATCTGCTGCCCACCATCCAGGTGGCGGGCTTCGGCTCGGCACTGGCCGCTGCGCTGGTGCTGGGTTTCATCAATACGCTGGTGCGGCCAGTGCTGGCGTTGCTCACGCTGCCGATCACCGTGCTGACGCTGGGAATCTTCTATCTGATCCTGAACGGCCTGTTGTTCTGGCTTGCCAGTGCACTGCTGCCCGGCTTTCACGTGCAGGGTTTCGTTTCGGCGATGGTCGGCGCCATCCTGTATGGCGTGATCGCCTGGGCGCTGTCCGCGCTCATTCCCCATTCCAGAGGTTGAAGCATGACCGAACGCACATTCAGCTTTGAATTTTTCCCGCCCAAGACAACGGAAGGGGCGGAGAAGCTGCGCGCCACACGCAAACAGCTCGCGCAGCTCAACCCCAAGTTTTTCTCGGTCACCTTCGGGGCCGGTGGCTCCACCCGCGACCGCACCCTGGAGACCGTGTGCGAGATCCAGGCCTCCGGCTCGGAAGCGGCGCCGCACCTGTCGTGCATCGGCTCGACCGAGGCCAGCATCCGCGACATCCTCAACGCATACAAGCGCCAGGGCATCCGCCATCTGGTCGCGTTGCGCGGTGACCTGCCTTCCGGCACCATGGATGCAGGCGAATTCAACTACGCCAACGAACTGGTGGCCTTCATCCGCAAGGAAACCGGCGACTGGTTCGAAATCGAAGTCGCCGCCTACCCCGAAGTCCACCCGCAGGCACGTTCTGCCACCGAAGATCTGGCCAACTTCAAGCGCAAGGTCGACGCGGGTGCCAATTCGGCGATCACGCAATATTTCTTCAATGCCGACGCCTACTTCAACTTCGTCGAAGACGCGCGCGCGCTGGGCGTCGCCATCCCCATCGTTCCCGGCATCATGCCGATCGGCAACTACGTACAACTGGCACGCTTCTCCGACGCCTGCGGTGCGGAGATCCCGCGCTGGTTGAGAAAGAAGCTCGAAACCTACGGCGACGATCTGGCGTCGATCCGTGCCTTTGGTTTGGATGTGGTGACTGACCTGTGCGACCGCCTGCTGGCCGGCGGCGCGCCGGGCCTGCATTTCTACACCATGAACCAGGCGGGACCGAGCACCACCATCTGGCAGCGACTGGGTTTGTGATTTCTCCGACCTGATGGGATTACGCAAGGCCCGCTGACAGCGGGCCTTGTCGTGTGTGCCGTGTCCCCTGTCCGAAGCGACGGGTAGAATCGTCCTCCTCCCCGTTCCCGCTTCCTGATCATGAATGCCCTGTGGATCCTGATCCTGCTCATCCTGCTTTCCGGCATGTTTTCGCTCGCGGAAATGGCGCTCGCCTCCGCCCGCCGC
The DNA here is from genome assembly GCF_001725555.1 of Thiobacillus sp. SCN 63-57. Taxonomy (NCBI): domain Bacteria; kingdom Pseudomonadati; phylum Pseudomonadota; class Betaproteobacteria; order Nitrosomonadales; family Thiobacillaceae; genus Thiobacillus; species Thiobacillus sp. SCN 63-57. The sequence continues at coordinate 114,112 of NZ_MEGP01000020.1, forward strand.
GGCCGGCTGACCCAGCTCGCCGAGGCCGGCGACATGGGGGCCGTCAAGGCGTTGGCCATCAAGGAGCATCCGAGCAGGCTCCTGGCCGCCAGCCAGACGGGGATCACCGCCGCCGCCCTGCTGATGGGGATCTATGGCGAGTCGGCCCTGTCCACGTCCATCGAGTCGGCCATCCGGGCCGCGATTCCCGGCTTGGCCGAATGGCGTGAGTCCATTGCCTTCGGCGCCACCATCGTGATCGTCACAGCGGTTTCCATCATCCTGGGCGAGATCGTGCCCAAGCGGATCGCACTTGCGCATCCGGAAAAGGTGGCGGCATTTTGCGCACCCTTCATGTCGCTGTTCATCCGCGTGTTGTCCCCGGCGATCCGTTTCCTGTCCTTCGCTGCGGACCGCGTGCTGGCCTTGCTGCCGATTCAGTCGGCACCCGCGGTCACCAGCATCGAGGACATCCTGGCGTTCGTGGACGAAGGGGAACGGACGGGCACCATCGCGCCGGAGGAGAGCGAGCTGTTCGGCAACGTGCTGCGCCTGGAGGATTGGCGCCTCGCCACCATCATGACGCCCGTTGCGGACGTGGCCTGGCTGGATCTGCTCTCACCCCGCGAGCACAACCTGCGCACCCTGAAAGAAGCGCCGCATTCCCGCCTGCCCATCTGCAAGGGCGACCTGCAGCAGGTGATCGGCATTGCCGAAAGCCACGACATTCTCAAGGCCGCCATGGAAGGCGACATCGACTTCGCCGAACTGCCGCTCGCGCCCCCTCTGTTCGTGCCGTCCAGTCTCACGCTCATCGACCTGCTGCGTACCTTCCGCCAGCAGCGCGCCAATTTCGCCCTGGTGGTGAGCGAATTCGGCCTCACCGAAGGCATCGTCACCCTGGACGATCTGATGTATTCGCTGGTGGGCGACATGATGCCCCTGGCTGATGACGCCGAAGACGCCCTGGCCGTGCGCCGGGCTGACGGATCCTGGCTGCTGGACGGTTTGCTGCCCATCGACGAGATGAAGGACCGGCTGGAAATTCGCCATGTGCCTCATGAATCGCTGGGCAACTATCACACGGTCGGTGGGTTCGTACTGGCTTCGCTGGGCCGCATTCCGCGCAAGGCGGAGCGCTTCACCTGGGCGGACTGGGAGTTCGAAGTGGTGGACGTCGACCGTAATCGGGTGGACCAGGTGTTGGCAACCCGGGTGGCGGTACTTGGCACGCCGCGTGAGGACATCTGAAAACCCGCTGTCTCATCTACCGCTTCAGCTAACCGCTCCGTAAGACACCTCGCCGACTGGGGGCCCCGTTTTCAGCGGATGCCTGCCAGTGCATAGGCAAAATCCTACCGACCCGCCGCAACCGACCGACCATAATCACAGTGACCTTGCTGGACCTTGGCAAGGCTTGGCCAAAGCCCGTCATGGGCGGGGCTAACTTCGAACGCACAAAGGAGATCGGTATGCAGAGAATCGCATTGGCGGACAACAAGGTGAATGATTTTGTGCAGGCGCGCCGCACGGCAGTTGGCAAAGCCGGGGAACTGCTTGCACGCCCCGTCATCGTTGCCTGGAAGGACGACAGGAGCGGCAAGTCGGCGCCCGAGATTCCAGGCGGAAAAACGGGACGCTGGCATGACTATGGCGAGAGCAACGATGGCGTGCTGGAGCTCGAGGTGGCGAATGACTACCACTTTATTTTTACCGAGGCGGAGGGATTCGACGAACCCGATATGAACCTGGCCACCCTCGACGATAACGGAACGCGGTTCATGTGCCTGAACAACGCATGCACCGAGGAAGACAAGGAGAAGCTGGGCTATTTCCCTGGTGGCGGTCTAGGCGGCTAGCCGTGGGCTAGCTCGACTCGGACATATCACACGCCCTTTATCTTCCACGTTCTTTATAAGGAGTACGTCATGAGCATTGGAACCATACTTTTGATCGTGCTGATCTTGATCCTGATCGGGGCGGTTCCCGTCTGGCCGCACAGCCGCGCGTGGGGCTATGGTCCCAGCGGAGGCATCGGCCTGCTGGTCGTCATCCTGATCGTACTGCTGGTAATGGGCTTGATATGACGGCGCGCCTTCTGGGCATCAGCCGACAGACTGATACCCAGAAGGCCTGAGCGGCACTATTGCAAGATCAAGCCGGGCGATCCGGCAAACACGCCTGTAGCGCTTTCAGGCAATAGTCGACGTTCTCCTGCTTGGCGGAGTAGCCCATCAGGCCGATGCGCCAGATCTTGCCGGCCATGTCGCCGAGGCCGGCGCCGATTTCGAGGTTGAACTCCGTGAGCAGGCGGGCGCGGATCGCGGCCTCATCGACGCCTTCCGGCACGTAGATCGAGTTGAGCTGCGGCAGGCGTGCGGACGGGTCCACCACGTACCTGAGGCCCATGCCTTCGAGCCCGGCCTTGAGTTTTTCATGCATGGCACGGTGGCGCGCCCAGGCGTTCTCCAGACCTTCTTCCTCCAGCATCACCAGCGCTTCGTGCAGGCCGTACATCGGGTTGATCGGCGCCGTGTGATGGTAGGTGCGCTTGCCGGCGGATTGCCAGTAGCCGAGCACGAGGTTGAGGTCGAGGAACCAGCTCTGCACGACGGTTGTGCGTGCCTTGATGCGAGCGATAGCGCGCTCGGAGAACGAAACGGGCGACAGGCCGGGCGTGCAGGACAGGCATTTCTGGCTGCCGGAATACACCGCATCGATGCCCCATTTGTCCATATACAGCGGCGTGCCGCCCAGGCTGGTGACGCAATCCATGATGGTGAGCGCGCCGAATTCCTGCGCGATCTTGCCGAGCGCCTCGGCGTCGCTTTGCGCGCCGGTCGAGGTTTCGGCATGCACGAAGGCGAGGATCTTCGCATCCGGATTCGCCCTGAAGGCTTCACGCACCTTGTTCGGGTCGACCGGCGCGCCCCAGGCGTCGTCGACGATCACCGGCACGCCGCCGGTGCGTTTGATGTTTTCCAGCATACGGCCGCCGAACACGCCGTTGCGGCAGACGATCACCTTGTCGCCTGGCTCCACCAGGTTGACGAAACACATTTCCATCCCCGCCGAGCCTGGCGCCGAGACCGGGAAGGTCAACGCGTTCTCGGTCTGGAACGCCATGCGCAGCATGGACTTGATCTGTTCCATCAGGTCGACGAACGCGGGGTCGAGGTGGCCGATGGTCGGACGTGCCATGGCATCGAGGATGCGCTGGGGCACGTCGGAGGGCCCCGGGCCCATGAGGATGCGCTTGGGTGGGATGAAGGAAGCGGTCATAACCTTGTTCTCTTTGTGGAAAATATCAATCAAAACAAAGGGTTGATTTTACGGAAAAACGGCTGGCCGTGAAAATATGTGAAGTCCGGCCAATCAGTTCGGTTGCCTGGGGTCGGGGCCATACTCGTTCGTGCCCGGCTGTCCGGCCAGAAGCATCAGTATCAGCACGATGATCGATCCGACGAAGGGGATGAGGCCGATCAGAAGCCACCAGCCGCTTCGGCCTGTGTCGTGCAGTCTGCGCACGCCGACGGCGATGCTCTGGATCAGGATGCCCAGCAGGAAAATTCCACCGAGAAGACCCAGTTCAGTTTTTTTCGAATAGGTGCCGATGAGGGAATCCAGCAGGCCGAGAAGAAAGGCGATCACAATGACGAACAGGAAAAAGAACCAGTATTCCTTGCGCCGGGCGCGGCCATTGAACGAAAAACTCTTGATGACTTTGATGAACCATTCCATTTTTATTCTCCCCTGGTTGAAAACTGATTATGGTTGAGGCGGTTCTCCCATCAACGGCCGCATCGCAGTGAGCAGGCTGTTGAAGATACGCGGATGATGTTTTTCCTGTTCGGCCAGCATCTGTTTCATCGCGTAGCGCTGCTGCGGCTTGGCGAAGCAGGCCGGGCAGTTCTCGAAGATCACCGGCAGGCCGGAATCGGCGGCGAAGGCGCGGGTCTGGCGTTCGCGCGCGTAGGCGAACGGCCGGATGATGCGCAGGTCGCCGGCGTCGTTGAGATAGTGCGGCGACATGGTCCTCAGCTTGCCGCCGAACAGCATCGACATCATCAGCGTCTCGGCGAGGTCGTCGAGATGTTGCGCCAGCGCGATGACGTTGCAGCCCTGTTCGCGCGCGACGCGGTAGAGAATGCCGCGCCGCATGCGCGAGCAGTAGGCGCAGTACGAGTCGCTGTCCTTGGTCAGCGTCTTCTGCGCCTCTTCCAGGATGGGCTGCGATTCGAGGAAGTAGGGCACGCCGAGTGCGGCCATGTAGGGCGTGAGCGGCGAGGGATCGAACTGGTCGGACTGCGGGTCGACCGTGCAGGCGAGCAGCTCGAATTTCACTGGCGCCTTCTGTTGCAGATGGTGCAGGGTATGCAGCAGCGACAGCGAATCCTTGCCACCCGACAGACCCAGCAGGATGCGGTCGCCTTCACGGATCATGCGGAAGTCGCCGATGGCGCGGCCGGCCGCGGTGAGCAGCGAGCGCGCGGGTTTCACCCAGCCGGTCGGCGTGTCCTGGCTCATGCGGAAAACTGCAGCGCGTGCAGCTGCGCGTAACGGCCCTGTCGGGCGATCAGGTCGGCATGGCTGCCGATTTCGACGATGCGACCGCCTTCCAGCACGACAATCCGGTCGGCGCGTTCGATGGTGGACAGGCGATGCGCGATGACCAGCGTGGTGCGGTTTTCCATCAGCGCTTCGAGCGCGGCCTGGACGTGGCGTTCGGATTCGTTGTCCAGCGCCGAGGTGGCCTCGTCGAGGATCAGCAGCGGTGCGTTCTTCAGGATGGCGCGTGCGATGGCGATGCGTTGGCGCTGGCCGCCGGACAGCCGCATGCCGTTCTCGCCGATCAGCGTGTCGAGGCCGTCGGGCATGGCCTGGATGAAGTCCCAGGCATGCGCGGCGACGCAGGCGGTGCGGATCTCGTCGGCCGTGGCGTCGCGTTTGTGGCCGTAGGCGATGTTGTGCGCCAGCGTGTCGTTGAACAGCACGACGTCCTGCGACACCAGGGCGATGTGGCTGCGCAGGTTCTGCAGGCGGATGTCGCGGACGTCGATGCCGTCGAGCTGGATCGAGCCGGCATCCGGGTCATAGAAGCGCGGCACCAGATTGGCCAGCGTGGTCTTGCCCGAGCCCGACGCGCCGACCAGCGCCACCGTCTCTCCAGGGGCGATGTCGAGCGAGATGCCGGCCAGCGCCGGTGTGGTCTTGCCGGGATAGGTCAGTGCCACGTCGCGCAGCGCCAGCCGGCCCTCGATGCGCTCGAGCGTACGCGTGCCGCTGTCGCGCTCGGCGTCCTCGTCGAGCATGGTGAAGATGGTCTCGGCCGCAGCCAGCCCGCGCTGCAGCTGGTCGTTGACCGAGGTGAGCCGCTTCAGTGGCGCGAACAGTAGCAGCATCGCCATGAAGAAGGCCACGAAGCCGCCTACCGTGGTGGCGTTGTCGCTCGCCTGGTCGGCGGCGATGTAGACGATGATGGCGAGCGCGATGGCGGCGATCAGCTGGATCACGGGTTCGTACACCGCGTTGGCGGCGACGCGCTTCATCTCGAACAGCCGCGCCAGATTGGCCGCCTCGCGGAAGCGCGTCTGCTCGTAGGCCTCGCCGCCATAGAGCTTGACCACGCGGTGTCCGCCCACCGCCTCGTCGACCACCTGGGTGAGGTCGCCGATGTTCTGCTGCGCCTTGCGCGACAGGCCGCGCAGTCGTTTGCTGGCGACGCGCACCACCCACAGCGTGAGCGGCACCAGCGCGAACACGATCAGCGTGAGCTGCCAGTTCAGCCACAGCAGGTAGCCGAGCAGCCCCAGCACCGTCACCGTGTCGCGCACCAGCGTGGTGAGCGAGCTGGTGGCCGACTGAGTGACCTGGGTAACGTTGAAGGCCAGATGCGCGATCAGCTGGCCGCTCGGGTTCTGGTCGAAGTAGCGCGTCGGCAGCGTCATCAGCTTGTCGAACATGGTGGCGCGCAGATCCATCACCAGGCGGCTGCCGACCCAGGCCATGCAATAGGTGCTGACGAAGCTGGTAACGCCGCGCACCAGGAACAGCGCCAGCAGCAGGATCGGAATCCAGCGGATGAAATCCTGGTCCTTGGCGACGAAGCCCTTGTCCAGCAGCGGCTTGAACAAGGCAGGCAGCACCGGCTCGGTGGCGGCGGTGAGGACCAGCGCGACGAGGGACAGCGCGAACATGCGCCAATACGGCTTGACATAGCCGAGCAGGCGGCCATAGAGCGCGCGACTCTTGTGCCCTTCAGGGGAGTCGGGAGCGGGCGTCATAGCAGCAACAGGGTGGCGAGCCCAAGCAAGATGACGAAGCCCAGGCTGTCCGGGATGACGGTGAGCCGTCCCGACGCGCCGATGGCCGGATCGTGCTTCACGCGTTCCTGAATCATATGCTGCGGCGGGTTTTCGGGGTTTTCGGTCATGGGCGGATAGTGAAAAGCCCCGCGATTGTAACGCGCCATGGTTCGCAGGCGTCGATTCTGCCGGGATGGGAGCCTCCGGTTCGGGTCCCCGGCGAGACGGCATTTTGTCGCCCATTCGCAGTCCGAAGCGGTGCCTTGAACGAGTCGTCGAGCGTAGAATACGCGCCATGTCGGAACCCATCGATCAGCGCCCGCGCGCGCAGAACCAGTTGGAGCAGCACCTCAGCGAGGTGCAGTTGCTGCTCGCGCGCCAGCGGCGCGTCGAAGCCCTGGTGCAGAAGCAGGACATGCCGCGCCACGAACTGGTCGAAGGCCTGGTGCACCGGCAGCATCTGGTCGAGCTGCACAACCTGCTGCGGCGCCTGTCGGCCGGCGAGATCGCGCGGGTCATCGAGGCCTTGTCGGAGGAAGATCGGCTCGCCGCCTGGCGGGAGGTCGAGGAAAACCGCTGCGAACTGGTCCTGGAAATCGTGTCGGACGACGTGCGTGCCGAACTACTGGGCGCGCGTCCCCACAGTAGCGCGCGCAACATGCTCTCGGCCTTCGAATTGAAGAACGGCCGGCTGAGCCAGGTGCGCATCGACAGCCGCGCCGACTTGGCCAACGTCAACCCGATGTGGGTCGACCTCGTCGCCCCCTCGGCTAGCGTGCGCGCCTGGGTGGGCGAGTTCTTCGAGCTTTACCTGCCCGACCCGGAAGAAGTCACCGACATCGAGGAAAGCGCGCGCTTCTATATCGACGACAACGATGCGGTGCACATGAGCTCGAACTTCCTGCTCGACAAGCAGGGCGATTCGCGCAACGTCCCGGTGGCCTTCATCCTCCACCGCAACATCCTGTTCTCGGTCCGCAACGAGGAGCTGCCGGTGTTCCGCCTGCAGCGCCTGCGCGCCCGCACCCAGCCCGGCTATGTCTCCGACGGCAAGGACGTCCTGCTCGACCTCTATGGCGCCGACGTCGAATACTCGGCCGACGCACTCGAAGACGTCTACGCCGAATTCGAGCGCGTCGGCCGCCAAGTGCTGTCGCCGCAGGTCAGCGACGACGAAGCCGCCGAGATCCTGTCCGAAATCGCCAAGGGCGAAGACCTCAACGGCCGCATCCGCCGCAACGTCCTCGACACCCGCCGCGCGCTCTCCTTCCTGATGCGCGGCCGCCTGCTGTCGTCCGACCAGCATGAGGATACCCGCCAGATCCTGCGCGACATCGAATCGCTCGACGGCCACACGTCCTTCCTCTTCAACAAGATCAACTTCCTGATGGACGCCACCGTCGGCTTCATCAACATCAACCAGAACAAGCGCGTGTCCATGTCCGAATTCTCGATGATGACAGCCGGCATCCCGTGGCCGATCTCCTACGGCGCATTCACGCTGGCGATGGGCGCGCTCGGTTTCGGCACCTATCACGCACTGCGCCATCTCGAACAGCGCAAGGCCCAGCAGACGCTTGTGGCGCGGCAGCGGAAGGAAGGCTGAGAGCGGAGCCTTTACGGATATTCGTTTCAATCAGAACGTCCGTTTTGAAAAAGTACTGGGTTCGGTAGACGGCTCAAATCGACCCTAAGCGGAAGTTAGTCCGTTATCTGATTACGACTTCTCTCGAGTCGTAAGCCGACGTTCAACGTAGAGGTGAGGGGCGGCCGGAGCGCGAAGCGCGGAGGGAACTAACCAGCGCAGCTGGTTGGCCGTCCCTCTCGACCGCCGGGTTGGGCAAGCGGCTCATTTACCTGCCCCTGCTTTGAAAATTCCCTGCTTGTCTAGGCGTTGGACCATAGAGGTGATTTTCTCAGCCGAGCACTCTTGCCACCCGATCTGTGGGCAAAAGGATTCTGCGCGTTTTAGATATTGTTGTGCCTCTTGAGTAGCGCCACGTTTTTGCGCCAGGGCAGCAAGCCGCGCGTATGAGAGCGCAGAGTCTGCGGCAAGTATTTTTTCAGTGAAAAGTTCATTAGGGCGAGCTTTTCTCTTCTCGATTAGGGCAAGGAAGGTATGAATTGCCTCTTCACGAGTGGCATCTGTACCCTCGGACAATTGGGTTTCCACATGCGCTGCATAGTACTCAAATTCGGCCATATCAAATGCCTCGGCGGTTGCTTTGTTGATTCCGGTGCCAAAGTAAAAGCCAGCGCCAAGACCAACTGCCATGACCAAAAGATAAGAGGCGATGCGTAGAAGGGTTTTCATGATGCCCAACAGTTAATATACGGACGCCAACGTCCGTATAACATTATTATTTAGGGCGCTCATCATGGCTCCTATCCTCCTGATTCTTAATCATTTTCGTTTTTCTCAGGTTGATCGTCTCTTTTTGAGGGGTAAGCAGACGGCAAAATGGACTAGGCAAATGTCAGTTTCTGGCCGAATAGAGACAATTGGTTTGTGTCTCCAGAAACAGAAAACGCTCAGATTCTTTCGAGCAATTTCGAATTAATTCGACTCAGCGCGGCACCTGCGCACTCCCCATATACCGACTGATGACCGCCACCCGTCGCTGATATGCACGCGAGCTGCGATGGTTCTCGTACCAGCGCGGGTTGGGCACCATGGCGGCCAGGCGGGCGGCCTGGTCGCGGCCGAGGTTGGCGGCGGAGATCTTGTAATAGCGGCGGGCGGCGGCGGAGATCTTGTAATAGCGGCGGGCGGCGGCTTCGGCGCCGTAGATGCCATTGCCCCATTCAATGACGTTGAGGTAGACCTCGAGGATGCGGCGCTTGCTCCAGGTGGCTTCGATCATGAGCGTGATCACGGCTTCCTGGCCCTTGCGGATGAAGCTGCGCTCGCCGGAGAGGAACAGGTTCTTGGCCAGTTGCTGGCTGATGGTGGAGCCGCCGGCGACGAGGCGGCCTTTCTTCAGGTTTTTCTCGACTGCTACTTGGATGCCCTCCACGTCGAAACCTTCGTGGGTGAGGAATTTGGCGTCCTCGGCGGCGACGATGGCACGCTTCAGGTGGATGGAGATGCGGTCGTAGGGCACCCACTTGTGGCGCAGTTCGGCATCGGGGTTCTTCTCCTGCTGGCGCGCCAGGCCCGCTTCCATGAAGGAGGTCATGCTTGGGTTGTGATCGATCCACCACAGCACATGGGCAAACAGCCACAGCTGATACAGCAGGATCAGCACGACCGCGGCGGCAAGGGCCTTGCCGATCCAGCCGAACAGTTTTTTCATCATGCTGTGCGCAGGGCCGCGATGACGGGGGCGGTGTCGGGGCGCACGCCGCGCCACAGATGGAACGCTTCGGCCGCCTGCTCCACCAGCATGCCGAGGCCATCGGCGGTGCGCGCGCCGTGCGTGCGGGCGAAGTCGAGGAAGGGCGTGTCGCGCCCGTACATCATGTCGTAGGCCATCGTGTCCGGGGTGAACACGCGCGGCGACAGCGGTGGCAGGTCGCCGGCGAGGCTGGCGGCGGTGGCGTTGATGACGAGGTCGAATGGCGTGTCGGCCGCGTCGAAGCCGCAGGCGCGGACGCCGCGGCCGAACAGCTCGGCGAGTTCCTCGGCGCGACTGACGGTGCGGTTGGCAATGACGAGCGCCGCGGGCTGCTGGTCGAGCAGCGGTTCGATCACGCCGCGCGCCGCGCCGCCGGCGCCAAGCAGCAGAACGCGTTTGCCGACGATCGTGCAGTGCAGGTTGCGCGTGAGATCGGCGACCAGCCCGGCGCCGTCGGTGTTGTCGCCAAGGATGCCGTCGGCATCGAAGTTCAGTGTGTTGACCGCGCCGGCGCGCTGCGCGCGCGGACTCAGACGGCTGGCAAGTCTGAAGGCTTCTTCCTTGAATGGCACAGTGACGTTGGCGCCGCGCCCGCCTGCCGCGATGAAGGCCGCGACGCTGTCCGCAAAGCCATCGAGCGGCGCGAGGATGGCTTCGTACGTCATGTCCTGGCCGGTCTGGCGGGCAAACGCGGTGTGGATCTGCGGGGATTTGGAGTGGGCAATCGGGTGCCCGAATACGGCGTAACGGTCGGTCATGGCGGCCGTATTTTATCCGCTCAACCGGCGGCCAGGCGTTTTTGTATGGACTGCCGTGTCAGCCTTGTGTCCAGGGCAGGATTCTGTGTTTCCAGCCGTTGAGTTCGTTGCGATGGCCGGTGGCCTTGTTGAGTTCGCCTTCGATGCCTTCCAGCACGTTGTAGCAACTGCCGCGTCCGGCGTCGGCGCAGGCTGCGGCGGCACGATGCGAACGTTCGCCGCTGCGGCAGATGAAGAACAGCAGGGATTCCGGATCGGTGGTCTGGGCCAGTTGAGTCAGAAAATGGGGATTGAAGACCCAGCCGGGCCAGGATTGCCATTCGACATGCAACGCCCCGGGAATGACGCCATTGAGTTCGAGTTCTGCATGGGAACGTACATCGATCAGGCGGGTTCCAGGGGCGATCTGCAGCAATTCGTACGCTTCGTGCGGCAATAGTGCGCCGGCAAATGGCCAGACATTCACCTGGCTACGATGATGGGCGGTGTCGAGCAATTCGGTGATGCGTCCCATGGCGGTGTCCTTTTATTTATTGTCGATTCAGTATATGAAACCCCCTGCCCGATGCAATTTGCACCATGTTGGTGCGCATATTTGCTTTTTCGCCTTATTTTGGTGCGACAGGGAAAATGATTGCGCACTATCCCCTGGCTTGAGCCTTATGGCACAATGGCTGGCGCTCGATTTTGGGTATGGCACGGTTGCTGCTAACACTTTGTTCTGTGTGACGTTTTGTGTGGCGGATTTGGGCTACATGCAACGTCGTAATTCAATTCATTTCAGTTTGAGGAGATTCAGCATGGCCGTGGCCAATGTGATCAAGATGATTAAGGACGGCGAAGTGAAATTCGTCGATCTGCGCTTTACGGATACACGCGGCAAGGAGCAGCACGTTTCGATTCCTGCCCGCATCGTGACTGAAGACTGGTTCGAAGACGGCCATCCGTTCGACGGTTCCTCGATCGCCGGCTGGAAAGGCATCCAGGCGTCCGACATGCTGTTGAAGGCCGATCCCGATTCGGCCTACATGGATCCCTTCTTCGACGAGCCCACGCTGATCCTGACCTGCGACGTGATCGAGCCGTCCGACGGCAAGGGCTACGAGCGCGACCCGCGTTCGGTGGCCAAGCGCGCCGAGGCCTACCTGAAGTCGACCGGCATCGCGGATACCGCGTACTTCGGCCCCGAGCCCGAGTTCTTCATTTTCGATTCCATCACCTGGCACGACAACATGTCGGGCTGCGGCGTGCAGATCAATTCCGAGGAAGCGTCCTGGTCGTCCGCCGAGAAATTCGAGAACGGCAACACCGGCCACCGTCCCGGCATCAAGGGCGGTTATTTCCCTGTTCCCCCGGTCGACAGCCTGCAGGACATCCGTGCCGCCATGGTGCTGGCGCTGGAAGAAGCCGGCATTCCGGTCGAAGTGTTCCACCACGAAGTGGCGACCGCCGGCCAGTGCGAAATCGGTACCGTATTCAGCACACTGACCAAGCGTGCCGACTGGACCCAGACCCTGAAGTACATCGTGCAGAACGTCGCCCACGCCTACGGCAAGACCGCGACCTTCATGCCCAAGCCCATCGTCGGTGACAACGGTTCCGGCATGCACGTGCACCAGTCGCTGTGGAAAGACGGCAAGAACCTGTTCGCGGGCAACGGCTACGCCGGCCTGTCCGAAATGTGCCTGTACTACATCGGCGGCATCATCAAGCACGCCAAGGCGCTGAACGCGATCACCAACCCGTCGACCAACTCGTACAAGCGCCTGGTGCCCGGCTTCGAGGCGCCCGTGATGCTGGCCTACTCGGCCCGCAACCGTTCGGCTTCGATCCGCATTCCGATCGCTGCCAGCGAGAAGGCCCGCCGCATCGAGACCCGCTTCCCGGACCCCACCGCCAATCCGTATCTGTGCTTCGCTGCGCTGATGATGGCCGGCCTCGACGGCATCCAGAACAAGATCCACCCCGGCGACCCGTCGGACAAGGATCTGTACGACCTGCCGCCGGAAGAGGATGCCAAGATTCCGAAGGTCTGCCACAGCCTGGAAATGGCGCTGGACGAACTCGACAAGGATCGCGAGTTCCTGACCCGCGGCGGTGTGTTCACCAATGACATGATCGACGCCTACATCACACTGAAGATGGAGGAAGTCACCAAGTTCCGCATGACGACCCACCCGGTTGAGTTCGCGATGTATTACTCGCTGTAAACACGGGACGTGTGCAAATAATAGGGCGGCTTCGGCCGCCCTTTTTTATGGCACGCCTTCAGGCTGAGCTATTCCGGGATCAAGATTGGCCGGCCGGTGTCCGTTAGCAAACGGGTACGCTACACTCAGCCCTATGTCCATCGCCCGTCTGCCCTTCCTTCTGTGCCTGATACTGGCTGCGCCTGCGCAGGCGGAAATCTACAAGTACGTCGATGAAAACGGCCAGGTGACATTTACCGACGTCTACAAGAAAGGCGCCAAGCGTGTCGACCTGCCCGGTGCGCCGACACAGCTGCCAGCCAGAAATAAAGCGCCGAGACGGGCCGCCTATACACCCAGCCCGGCGGATTTTCCGCGTATCGATCCGGGCACCCAGAAACGGCGCGACGATATCCGGCGCCAGGTGCTGCAGGATGAACTGTCGAGCGAACGCCGCAATGCCGATGAAGCGCGCCGTCAGCTGACGTTGGGCGAGCGCCTGCAGCCGGGCGAACGGGCAACCGACGCCACCTACCTCGATCGCGTAAGCAAGTTGCGGACAACGGTGCAGCAACACGATCAGAACGTCACTTCCATCCAGCGCGAGCTGGCCAATCTGAAGTAAGTCGCGCGTCCGGGCACTTGATGCGCCGAAGCGCCCACCAGGCTCCATGCCGCAAGGCGTAGGCCGCGGCTCCAAAGACGCGAGGCGCCAAGAACCACGCTCCACCCGCAAGGAGTAGGCCGTGGTTCTAAAGAAGCTGAAGCTTCAACAACCACGCTCTGGCACAATCAGTGCTTCTACTGAGTGCATGAGCATGCCGCCGTTTTCGCCCACCGATTATTCAGGACTGGATTATCTCTCCACCGGCACCATGATTCTGGATGCCGGGCACCGCATCCTGTATGTCAATCCTGCAGCCGAGACCTTGCTGGGCATATCCGGCGTCCTGTTGCTTGGGGATGACGCCATGTCGGTGTTCGAGCGCAGCCCCGAGTTGCTTGCTGCGGTCCAGACGGCATGTGCCCAGCAGGAAACCGTCATCGAATATGAACTCGACGTGGTGGTGAGCGGTCATCCGCCAATCCGGCTCAGCTGCAGCGTGTCGCCGCTGGACAAGCCTGAGGACGCCGTGCTGATCGAAATGCGCGCGGTCGATCCGCATCTTCGTATCGCCCGGCTGGAACAGGCGCGCCTGCAACAGGAAGCCAACCGCGAACTGCTGCGCAACCTCGCGCATGAAATCAAGAATCCGCTCGGCGGCATCCGCGGCGCGGCACAACTGCTGGAACACGAGTTGCCGCGCGAATCCCTGCGTGAATACACCCAGGTCATCATCAAGGAATCCGATCGCTTGCAGTCGCTGATGGAGCGGCTGCTTACTCCCCACCGCATGCCCCGTTTTGGTGCGGTGAATATTCACGAAGTCCTGGAGCGGGTCCGCAGCCTGATCCTGGCGGAAACCCCGAGCATGTCGCTCCGCCGCGACTACGATATCAGCCTGCCGGAAATCCGGGCCGATGCCGAACAGCTGATTCAAGCGACGCTCAATATCGCACGCAATGCCGTGCAAGCGATGCATGGCCAGGGTGAGATCATTTTCAGGACCCGCGTGGCGCGGCAGATCACGCTGGAAAGCCGGCGCTACCAGCTCGGCATGCGCGTCGAGATCATCGATAACGGCCCGGGCATACCCGAAGACATCCGCGAACAGATCTTCTTTCCGCTGGTGTCCGGACGCGAAGGCGGCAGCGGACTCGGGCTTGCCGTTGCACAGACGCTGGTCGCGCAAAACCACGGCACCATCGATTGCGAAAGCCGTCCCGGCTGTACCACCTTCTCCATTTTTCTTCCTTTGCCTGGCTGAACACTATGTCGAAATCAAGCTGCGTCTGGATCATTGACGACGACCGCTCCATCCGCTGGGTCCTTGAAAAAGCCCTGTTGCGCGAAGATATCGCGTGCATGACCTTCAGTTCGGGCAGCGATGCGTTGCGTGAACTGGAACGCAGCACGCCCGCCGCTGTGTTGTCCGACATCCGCATGCCGGGGGTGAGCGGCCTGGAATTGCTGCAGGCGCTGAAGGAGCGGCTGCCCAAGGTACCTGTCATCATCATGACGGCGTATTCCGATCTCGACAGCGCGGTGGCGGCTTTCCAGGGCGGCGCGTTCGAATACCTGCCCAAGCCTTTCGACGTCGACCAGGCGCTCGAACTGGTACGCCGCGCACTGGCGGAAAATGCCAGCCGTGACGTGCCTGCCAGCAGCGATGTCCCGATGCCGGAAATCCTCGGGCAGGCGCCTGCCATGCAGGAGGTGTTCCGTGCCATCGGACGACTGGCGCATTCGCATGCCACCGTGTTGATCACCGGCGAATCGGGCAGCGGCAAGGAGTTGGTGGCGCGTGCGCTGCATCGCCATAGCCCGCGTGCTGGCGCGCCGTTCATCGCGTTGAATACTGCGGCCATCCCGCGGGATTTGCTGGAGTCGGAACTCTTCGGTCACGAGCGCGGTGCCTTCACGGGCGCGGCCGCGCAGCGGCGCGGCCGCTTCGAGCAAGCTGACGGTGGCACGCTGTTTCTGGACGAGATCGGAGACATGCCGGCCGAATTGCAAACCCGTTTGCTGCGCGTGCTGGCCGACGGGCAGTTCTATCGTGTCGGCGGTCATACGCCGATCAAGGTCAATGTGCGGGTGATCGCCGCAACCCACCAGGATCTGGAAGTACGGGTGCGTGAAGGATTGTTTCGCGAAGATCTGTTCCACCGCCTCAACGTGATCCGCCTGCGCCTGCCGGCGCTGCGCGAGCGGCGTGAAGACATCCCGCTGCTGGTACGCCATTTCATGCAGAAAAGCGCGCGCGAACTGGGGATGGAAACCAAGGGCGTGTCGGACGCAGCTATGAAGACGCTGGTCAATCTGCCCTGGAGCGGCAACGTGCGCCAGCTCGAGAACGTCAGTCATTATCTGACCGTGATGGCGCCCGGCCAGGTGGTTGAGGTCGGGGATTTGCCGGCCGACCTGATGCAGGGGACGGTCGAGTCAAGCGGCGGCGACTGGCTGCAGGGGCTGGCCGCTGAAGCCGGCGCGCGGCTGGCACGCGGTGAGGCGGCGATTCTGGATGAGCTTACCCAGGCGTACGAGAAAACGCTGATCGAAGTGGCGCTGCGCCACACCGGCGGGCGTCGCATCGAAGCGGCGCACCTGCTTGGCTGGGGCCGCAACACGCTGACGCGGAAAATCCACGAACTGGGGATGGATGCGGAATCCGACGTCGACGAATCCAAGTAGTCGTCGCGTGCAAGGCCGCTTTCGCGCAACAAAAAAGCCGACCTCGGTCGGCTTTTTTGTTTGAGGGCTGTGCCTCAGGCGGCTTGCGCTTCTTCCAGAAGCTTCTGGATTTCACCCTTCTGGTACATCTCGATCATGATGTCGGAGCCACCGATCAACTCGCCCTTCACATACAGCTGAGGGAAGGTCGGCCAGTTGGCGTAGTACTTCAGGTTTTCGAAGATTTCCGGATCGGCCAGCACGTTCACCGCCAGAAAATCCTTCACGCCGCAGGCCTGCAGCACTTGCGCCGCGCGCGACGAGAAGCCGCACTGCGGAAACTGGGGCGTGCCTTTCATGTACAGCACGACGGTATTGTTGGTGACTTGGTCACGGATGCGGTCGAGAGGGGTCATGTGAGCTCCTGGGCAATACTTGACTGGAATAGTCGGGAATTATACGCCCGGAGAAACCGGCGTCAAGCCGGTTTCTCGTTTCGCTGATAGGGGCTGACGAAGGCTTTGTGAAGCAGATGCGGGATCAGCAGATGTACGGGCATGCGCAGCCAGTGGGCGCGCACGAAAGCGGCCAGCCGTGCGGCAGGGGTGAAGCGATCGGCACAACTCGCATGGTCGGGCGCGAGGACCCGTGTGAAGATGCGGTCCATCAGGGCGAGGGTGAGGCGATTCGGCTTGTCGCGCTTGAGGGCCGCCATTGCGCTGTCGGGAATCGGCGTATCGAGAAAATAGCGTAGATAACGCAGCGCATAGAACAGCGAACGACCTAGTTGCAGCTCGTTGGCGCGCGTCGTCAGTCGCAGCCAGAAATCGGGGTTGGCAGCGGCATCGCGCAGCAACAGGTCGAGATCGGTCAGATCGCGCAGGCCGTGCGGCAATTCGCCATCGTGAAATACGTGGGTGGCCGAATGCAGGATGCGATCTTCCGTCGCCAGCACCTGGACGCCCGGCATGTCCGCCACTGCGACGGCACGATGGCGCAGCGTGGCGGAATCCGGATGATAACGTGCCGTATCGGGAAGAATGGCGTGATGCACGTCGATCACCGTGGCGCGGACGGCATGTTGTAGCGGCGGGATTTCATGCATCCAACGGCGGTAGTAGCGCTGGTCATAGTCCGACAGCAGGGTCGGGTGCCAGCCTGCAAGCATGAGTGCGGCTTCGACCGCGCCAAGTTGTGCCCGCGGGACCAGGATATCGATGTCATTGAACAGACGTCCGCTTGCCGCGGGCAGATTGGCCATGACGTAGGCGCTGCCTTTCAGGAGAATGAAGGGGAAGGCCAGCCCTTTCAAGGCGGTACGGATCTTGTCCACTTCCCAGCGTACGGCCAGTTGCTGCTTCGCGGCCAGCGTGGCCGCCGCATCAAAATGCCAGCGTGCGACGGCCGGGATGGCTTCGATCAGCTGGTGTCGGGCCAGAACGTCCCGAACACGCGCCAGCAGGCCGGCACTCCGTGCCTGTCGCACCAGCAGGTCCCATTCGCCCATCGAAAAGCGCGTGACGGAATCGGGCGAACGCAAGGTGCAACTGAGCAAATCGCGGGACCGGGATTTCATGAATTTCACACAGCCCGGCGTTCGGCCAGACGATCGAAAGCGGTGACTGCCTCGCTCAATGCGCTGTAGCGGAAATCGTAACAGTGCGCATGGTCGATCAGCGTGGTGCCGACGCGAAAGCCGTCCGCGCCCAGATGGCTGTAGTTGAATGCATTCTGTGCCAGAAACATGAACGTCTCGGCCCGGGAGCGGGGGGTCAACCGTGTTTCGGCGCCAGCCTCCCATTTGGGAAAAATCACCCAGCCGGGTCGGGCCGGTTCATGCTGGCGCAGTACGCTGTCGCGGGGGGGGCGCATGTGCGCCACAGAGCCTTTGGACGTGTCGTGGGAGACGCGATTGATGAAGGCTTCAGGATTGAACTGGCGGATGACGTCGATCGACTGGTTTTTCAGGCTGACGGGGCGCGGCAACGCATGGAGCAGGCCTGTCCTGCGATCGATCAGGGTCAGCTCGTCGGAAAGCAGGCGCCAGCCCGACAACACCAGTCCTGCGGTCAGAGTGCTTTTTCCCGAGCCGGGTGGCGCCGGGAGAATGGCGGCCAGACCATTTTTCTCCACGACGGCGGCATGAATGATCAGGTAGTGGTGCGCGTGCATCGAGACGCACCAGTTCAGACCCCATTCCAGCATGGGGTAGGCCTGGTCCAACGGCAGCGGTTTGAACGGCTGAGCGCCATCAAAGGAAAAATTGACCTGCGGACGGAACCAGCACCGCAGGCGGGAAGGGGGGTTCAGCTCGACATGGAAATCTGCAAAGGCCTGGTGCGCGCTACGCACTTCAAATTGGCCGTAGAGCTCAGTCAGTCCCTCGGCGACGCGTGGCAGGCGCGAACGGATCCGGAGCGAGAAAGGACCGGTGCGCAACCATACGCCGTTACCGGCGAGCTGATGCCGCAAATCGGATGGAGAGAGTTGAAGCAGCTTCATGGCGTTTCGAGCAAGCCGATCCGGCGCAGGCTGGCGAGCGCTTGATCCGTTTGATGGGCGAGATCCGGGCCAAACTCAAGAGACAACTGGGAAGCCAGCGCGCCATGCAGCTCGTCCAAAGTCATGCCAGGATTGCTCTGGACCAGCTGGAACAGCGCTACGTTGAACGGCGCGAGATAGTGTGTGTCGCCGGATGCCGTATCGAATACAACAGCTTCCTGTTCAAAGGATTTGATCTGAAAACGTGCCAATCGTATTTGAATCGGGAAGCTATTGAAGGAAAACTCAGATCATACGGGCATGGTGGTCTTGAGGTAATCCACGATCTGCGCCGAATTCCACTGTACGTTGGCCGTGGGTTCGAAGTAGCCTTTGCTGACCCATTCGTTCCAGATGCCGATCACATCCGTTTCCGAGAGAACTGGGGTTAAACCAGCTTTGGCGTTCAACAGTGCGGCAACGATATGCGCACCCAAATTGTCAGGGTCGGTCAACCCCCAGGGGTTGGAACCATTGCTCAGCATCAGGACCTGCATGAGGGAAAGCGAGGTCTTGGGCGTGCCGGGATTGCCATCGAGATCCGCCATGAACTGGGTGCCGGAAAAAAGCGGATGGAACAAGGTGCCGCCTTTCCAGTTCTGGACCTTGTTACAGCTATTCCCGGCATTGCAGTTCCCGGGAAGATAAGGCGACGGCCAGGATCCCGAATGCGTTTTCCAGTAACCCGGCGTTCTGCCGCTACACAGCGTAGGCGTGCCATGCTGGCTCAGATTGCCCGAAACGGCACCCGAAGGCGACATGCACTGGTCGGTCGCCAATACAGGGCGGCTGGCCAGCGTGAAAATGGCAGAGACGCCTAGTGCGGCCCCCGCCAGTCTACGGCGCGAGGGATTGATCTCGCTGTGTGGCAATGCCTCGGGCGAGGTGTCTTGAGTTTCGGGTGTGTGGTCGGACATGTCAGGCCTCGATAATCATTCTGGATTTTGTCCCCAGAAAATACAGCAAGAATCGCACCAATGTACGTCATTCCTGCCTGAATTGCCCGTCTTATGCTGTCTGCCGGCTTGTCGAGCGTGCCCTGGGTCAGGGCGAGTGTAAATTATTCCGACAGATTGCCGCCACTGACACGGTAGATGCTAGACAGGTCCGGCCAGCTTTGCGGATGGG
The DNA here is from genome assembly GCF_001725555.1 of Thiobacillus sp. SCN 63-57. NCBI lineage: Bacteria > Pseudomonadati > Pseudomonadota > Betaproteobacteria > Nitrosomonadales > Thiobacillaceae > Thiobacillus > Thiobacillus sp. SCN 63-57. The sequence continues at coordinate 133,621 of NZ_MEGP01000020.1, forward strand.
AGAATCCCGCGGCCTGAAGCAAGGCCCGGACGGCATTCGCCTGATCGTACCCATGTTCCACCAGTAGCGCGCCGCCGGGCTTGAGATGCCCGGGTGCTGCCGCGATCAGGCGGCGCAGGTCGTCCAGACCGTCCGGACCTGCTGCGAGTGCGGAAAGCGGCTCGAATCGCACATCCCCGCGCGCCAGATGGGGATCGGTGGCGGCGATATAGGGCGGGTTGCCGACTATGAGGTCGAAGCGGCGTCCGGCCAGTGCAGAAAACCAGTCGCTGGTCAGAAATTCGACAGGTGCGTTGAGGATGCTGCTGTTATTTTTCGCGGCGGCGAGCGCGGCATCGGAGCGGTCCACGGCGGTCACGCGTGCAAGCGGCCGCTCCAGCGCCAGGGTGATGGCGACGCAGCCACTGCCGGTACCGAGATCGAGGACCTCTACTGCCTGGTCGCCGGGCATGTGCGTCAGAGCCCGCTCCACCAGCAATTCGGTATCGGGTCGCGGAATCAGGACGTCGGGCGACACGCGAAAGCTGCGGCCGTAAAACTCGCGCATGCCGGTGAGATAGGCGATCGGTTCGCCTGCCAGCCTGCGCGCGAGTAGCGTGCGAAATTGCGTGATTTGCTCTTGGGCCGGCAGGTCGGTGTCGTGCGCGATCAGCCAGGCGGGCGCCACGTCCCAGGCAAACGCGGCGAGTATGCGCGCTTCCAGTCGCGCTTCGCGCGTTTCCAGTCCGAGCGTCGCGCCAATGCGTGTTGTGGCGTCGTCGAGCAGACGGGCGACGGTCGCAGCCTCGCGGGCCATGTTTCAGCCCTCGCCGGCAAGCGTCGCCAGCAATTCGGCCTGATGTTCGGCCGCGAGCGCATCGAGCAACTCGGTGAGGTCGCCGTCCATTATCGCGTCGATCTTGTATAGCGTGAGGTTGATGCGGTGATCGGTGATGCGGCCCTGAGGGAAGTTGTAGGTTCGGATGCGATCGGAGCGGTCGCCGCTGCCGATCAGGTTCTTGCGGGTGCTGGCTTCGGTGGCGTGCTGAGCCTGGATTTCGCGATCCTTCAGGCGCGCCGCCAGTACGCTCATCGCCTGGGCGCGGTTGCGGTGCTGGGAGCGGTCGTCCTGGCATTCGACCACGAGCCCGGTCGGCAGATGGGTAATGCGGACCGCGGAGTCGGTCTTGTTGATGTGCTGGCCACCGGCGCCCGACGCACGGAAGGTATCGATGCGCAGGTCGGCCGGGTTGATGTCGACATCGCCGACCTCGTCGGCTTCCGGCATCACGGCGACGGTGCAGGCCGAGGTGTGGATGCGGCCCTGCGACTCGGTTTCCGGCACGCGTTGCACGCGATGGCCGCCGGATTCGAACTTCAGTCGCGAGTAGGCGCTTTGCCCAACGATGCGGAGGATCACCTCCTTGTAGCCCCCGACTTCGCCGGGGTTTTCCGACACGATCTCAACCTTCCAGCCCTGGCGCTCGGCATAGCGCGTGTACATGCGCAACAGGTTGCCGGCGAACAGCGCCGACTCGTCGCCGCCGGTGCCGGCGCGGATTTCCAGGAAGATGTTGCGCTCGTCGTTGGGATCTTTCGGCAGTAGCGCAGTCTGCAGTTCGGTTTCCAGTTGCCCGATTTTCGTTGCGCAATCTGCGAGTTCCGCTTCGGCGAGTTCGCGCATGTCCGGGTCGGCAAGCATCTCGCTTGCGGTTGTCCGGTCGGCTTCGACCCGCTTGTACTGACGGTAAAGCGCCACTACCGGGCTGAGATCGGCATGCTCGCGGGTGAGCTTGCGATAGCTTTCCATGTCGCCGGCGATTTCCGGCTGCGACAGCAAGGCGTCGAGTTCCTCGAGCCGCTCGTCGGCGCGAGCGAGCTTGTCGGCCAGCGAGGCTTTCATTCGTGGTGCAGCCCGTAGAGTTGGCTGATGAGGCGGACCAACTGGTCGCGTTCGGCACTGTTGGCGTGATTGAGCGCGTGAGTGGGGGCGTGCAGCAGCTTGTTGGACAGTGCGTGGCTCATCGCCTCGAGCACGGCGCGCGGGTCGCCGCCGCGCGCCAGCGCCTTCTCGGCTTTCTCGATTTCGTGGCGGCGATGGCGCTCGGCATTGTCGCGCAGCGAACGGATCAGCGGCACCAGTTCGCGGCCCTCCATCCAGTGCACGAAGTTTTCCACGCTGGTTTCGATGATGGCCTCGGCCTGTGCGACCTGCGCCACGCGATTGTCCATGCCTTCGCGCACCACCTGGCCGAGGTCGTCAACGCTGTAGAGGAAGACGTCGTCCATGTCGGCGACCTCGGCTTCGACGTCGCGTGGCACTGCGAGGTCGACGATGAAGATCGGGCGATGGCGGCGCTGCTTGATTGCACGCTCCAGCATGCCCTTGCCGAGGATGGGCATGATGTCGTAGGCGGGCAATTCGTCGGGCAACGCGGTCAGCGGGATCACTTCGGCATTGAAGCGTTCGGCCAGCGGACGGGCACGTTCGGTCGTGCGGTTGGCGACGGTCATGCGGCGCGGGTGTTGCGCGGCAAAATGGGTGATGCACAGCTCGATCATCTCGCCAGCGCCGATGAACAGGCAGGCCTGGTCCCGGATGCTGGGGAAGATGCGTTCGGCAAGCCGCACGGCGGCGGCGGCCATCGACACCGAATTGGCGCCGATCTCGGTGCTGGTGCGCACTTCCTTGGCGACCGAGAAAGTGCGCTGGAACAGCTTGTGCAGCAGCAGACCGAGCGTGCCGGCCTCCTCTGCAGCCTGTACTGCCTGCTTCATCTGGCCGAGGATCTGGGTCTCGCCCAGCACCATCGAATCGAGTCCGGCGGCGACACGGAAGGCATGTTGTGCCGCCTGCTCGCGCGGCAGCGTATACAGGTAGGGCGCGAGTTCACGCCGCTCGATTTGGTGGAAGTCGGCCAGCCATTGGGCCACGGCCTCGGGGGAGGGCGTGTTGACATACAGCTCGGTGCGGTTGCAGGTCGACAGGATGGCGACCTCGGACGCGCGCTGGGTCTGCGTCAGCTCGTGCAGCGCCTGCACCAGCTTCTCAGGGCCGAACGCCACCTGCTCGCGGATCGCGAGTGGCGCAGTGTGATGGTTGACCCCGAGGGTGAGAAGCTGCATACGGCAGATGGCCGAAAAACGAAGACCGCTATTTTAACCGCTCCCGCTACTGCGGGCGCGCGGGAAAGTTCAGGCGGTCGTAATAGCGCCCGCGATAGAGCAGACGACGGTGGCCGGGTGAGTCGGAGAACGCGCTGCGGGTGTGCAGCACATTGTTGCAGATGAGGCCCATACCAGGACTCAGACGCGCCGTGAGGATGTATTCCGAACTGGCGAGAATATCGGCCAGGGTTTTGACGGCGGCCTGCGTGACCGCGTCGTTCTTCCACACGATCGAACGGGTACGTGCGGTGTAGCGCATATACAGAAAACCCGCGTCGGGATCGACCGCGAACACCGGGCCGCTCTGTTCCGGGCGGGCGACGTTGTCCTCGTCCATGCGAGCAGGAATGGTCATCGCATCGGGCTGCATCAGCGCGGCAACATAATCGGGGCTGGCATCGCGCAACTGGATATAGGCAATCTCGTGGTCGAGCAGGGCGTTCTCGCCGCCGGATTCGGCATCCTGCGCGCAATGCAGCGTCATGCCGAGAATGCGGTGATCGAGTGCGTTGTAGTAGCCGTCGGTATGCCAGTTGATCGGCTTGTGGGTATAGGGAATGAAATCGCCGCGTACGCTGCCGCCTTCGTCGCTGGCCGGGGTGATGCTGGAAAGCCCGTCTTCATCGGCCAGATAGTTGCCTTCGAGGCGGGAAAGGCCGAGTTGTTGTGCCAATCGATGCGGGATCGACTTGTCGGCGGCAGGCAGGTGCGATGCGCTGTAGATGGCCATGTTGGCGCGCGCGCAGCACGCCTCGAGCGTGTCGGCTTCGTCGGCAGTGAGATGGCGTGGATCGTCCAGCGACACAACCAGTTCGTCGATGCGGCGCGGATAGGCGGCAAGCCGGGCATTGCGCCAGGCGCGGTAGCCGCTCTCGTTGCCCAGATCGAAAGGCGAATTCGCCATGCCGCGCCTTATTCCGGAGGCAGCATGTCGGGCGAACCGAAGCCGCGCTTGACCGGCGCGTCGGACAAGAGGCCCTTGAAGCTCTTCCTCACCGTGCCCATCATCTCGGGCATCTCGATGTCCATGATCTGGTCCATGATCCAGGTCTTGTCGTTGTCGCCCATCTCGTCACGGATCTGCAAACCGAGGAAACGTAACGCCGGGAAGCTGGCCTTTTCTTCGTCAGGGAACTCGAATTCCGCATAGTCGGCGAAGCGGCGGTTGAGGAAATCGATGAATTCCTGTTTGTAGTTGCGCGGGTCGTTTTTGCCTACCACTTCGCGCACGTTCTGCTCCATCACTTCACCGAGCCGGTTGGCGACCGCCTGCAGTACAGCGATGCGGCGTTCGGGTGTCAGCGTTGCATAGGCCATGCGGTCGCAGTAATGCACCAGGAAGGCGAGGAATTCGGCGATCAGCTTGAAGCCGCGCGCCGGGGTGATGATGTCGTAGTTTTCGCGGCCGAGGTTGTCCACGGCCTTGTCGGCGACGCGCCAGGTGGTCGTGGCGACAGCGGTAGCGATTTCTTCGGCGCTGCGCTCGCCGTCTTTCTTGAACCAGACAGTTTTGACGCGGATAGGCATGGCCATGATTATTCTCCTGTGGCGACGGGGCGGGCGGGATCGGTGATCCACTCGCTCCACGAACCGGGGTAAAGCCGTGAACCGGGAAGACCGGCGACTTCCATCGCCAGAATGTTGTGGCAGGCGGTGACGCCGGAACCGCACATGTGGATCACCTGCCAGGCAGGCCTGCCCTTGAGCAGGGCCTGATAGTTTTCGCGCAGCGCTTCGGGCGGCAGGAAGGTCCCGTCCACGTCGAGGTTCTCGTCGAATTGCCAGTTGATCGCGCCAGGTACGTGCCCGGCCACCGGGTCGAGCGGTTCGAATTCGCCGGAGAAGCGGCGGTCCGGACGCGCATCGAGGATGAGTTGCTCGCCGGACTGTGACGCGCGCAAGACCTCGTCCGCCGCGACGATCTGGGTCGGTTCGGGCAGGCAGGCGCAGGCACCCCGGTGTGGTGCCGGGATGTCGGCATTGACCGGGCGCTTTTCACGCAGCCATTTCGGGTAGCCGCCGTCCAGCAGGGCCACACCGGGGTGCCCAAGCCAGCGCAGCATCCACCATAGCCGCCCTGCCATGGCGCCATAACTGTCGTCGTATACCACGACCTGTTTGTTGACGCCTACACCCCATGCACACAGCTTTTCGGTCAGCACGCGCGGATCGGGCAGCGGGTGGCGCCCGGTGGTTTCGCCGATGGGAGCAGAGAGATCCTCATCCAAATGCACATAGCGAGCGCCCGGGATATGTGCTTTCTCATACGCCTGACGACCTGCCTCAGTGTCGGTGAGGGTGAAGCGGCAGTCCAGGATGACCCAGTTGGGGTCGTCCAGGTGGGCAGCCAGATCTTCAGTGGTAACGAGGGTGTTGGAAAACATCGTTGGAGCCGTGATAGGTGAACTTCAGGTCGGAGCGGGCAGCGAGGAAACCGCTGCCCGCCCAACGGGGTCTCTGACTGCTATCAGTAGCCGCCTTTGCCGTAAGGCTTGGTCAGGCCGGCAACGCGGGCGGACTGACGTGCGGGCTGGTTGGGGAAGAGCTCATACAGCTTTTTCTTCCAGTCGGTACCGGGATGCAGGTCTTCCATCTCGGACAACATGTTGCGGAAGTTCGGGGTATGACCATCTTCCTTGTATTTGTCGCGCATATAGTTGATGACGGTCCAGTGATCGTCGGTCAGCGTGATTTTTTCAGCCGCGGCGATGACGGGGGGGACGTCGTCGCTGAAGTTGGCTTCCAGCAGGAAGTCTTCTTCACCGGTTTCGAGCTCTTCGCCATTTACAACATAAGACATGTTTTCTCCTTTCGGGTTGGTCACTAAAGAATCGCCGGAACAACCGGCAGCGGGTTCAATGGTTCGCCGGCATCACCGGCGCAATGGATTTGTGCGGGATGAAAATCCCGCATCCTAACAAACGGTTGCGTCCCATGCCTTCGTCCTGCAGTTGCAGGGATTTGTGTGGCGGCACGTCATGCAGCATCAGACTGTAGCCGTAGATTGGGCCGGATGCGGTTTGCAGGGTTTGCTGTTTGCCGCAGATGAATCCGCAGCGCAGCTGGAAATGGCCATCCAGTTCGCGCATCACGTCCTGCACGAATTGTTCTTCAGTCGCCCGGCCCGTGTCAACGAAGTGTGCGTAGATGTTGGCGAAGGCACTGAATTCACGGGTCTTGAAGCTGCCGATCTGCAGGCGGTGACCGGCCAGGTCCAGTGTCTGCCCGACCAGGCGCTGCATCTCGTCCACACGTGTCTTGGGCACGCGCACGAGCATCTTGGTACGCCGATTGATGTTGAGCGTGGCATCGCCACTGTTGGTTTCTGCACCTTTGAGATGCTGGATGCCAGTGCCACCATCCTCACCCAGCCAGGGGAGCAGGCGCAGCAGTGCCTCCGACATCAGTTGTGCATTGTCGGCCGGAATGGTGGTGCCGGCCAGATCGAATTGCAGGTCGATCATGTGCGGCGTGTACGCTTCGGGCTTGTTTTCAGGCCAACCTGCCCAGTTCACGGCGCGTCTCCCGCATGGTCCTTGGCCCAAGCCTGCATCAGGTCGGCCCATTTCTGCGCGCTGACCGGGTCGACGTCGAAAATAGTGAAGCGCTTGTTCTCGCGTATGCGGATGCGTAGAAACGGCACGCCTCCCGACTCGTGGGTCAGGTGCTGGAACTCGATCTCCTGGCCGCCGAAGGGGAGTCGCATCTTGTCTAATGGTGTGATCTCTGGCATGGAATCTCGATCCGAGTTGCTTCAATTCGATATGAATGCGTTGTACAGCAACACAAACAAACCTTGCTTTAATAAGGTTGTTGCGTACCATTTCAACCCTGCTTGTTACAGGGGCTTGCGTTTGCAACAATATTTTAATACTCTTATTGATTCCTGTGGCGGCCACGTAATGTCTCACCCTTTGCCTAGATGGGGCATTACCGCGTTGGGGAAATCGATCTACTCCTTTTGGGTAGGTTAAAACCTACCGCGATGGAGTAATCGTTTTACCCATGAGAATGATGGTGATGCGGCCATCAACTCAATACGATGATGGGATACCGTTGAGCTATCGGCTGAGCGGGCATTTCGAAATGTTCTAGGAGAGAAAACTATGGCAAAGAAGATGATTGATACGCCCAATCTGGACGAGCTCGAGAAAGGCCCGTGGCCGAGCTTCGTGACCGGTCTGAAGCGTCTGGCTAAGGACAACGACATGATGGTTGACCTGATGGGTCAGCTGGAGACGTCGTACAAGACCAAGTTCGGTTACTGGAAGGGCGGTACGGTTGGCGTGTTCGGCTATGGTGGTGGTGTGATCCCCCGCTTCACCGAGTTGAAAGACGAAAACCACCAGCCGCTGTTCCCTGAGGCGGCTGAATTCCATACTCTGCGCGTGCAGCCGCCCGCAGGCATGCACTACACTTCCGACCTGCTGCGCAAGATGTGTGACGTCTGGTCCGCGACCGGTGGCTCGGGCCTGATCGCCTTCCATGGCCAGTCCGGCGACATCATGTTCCAAGGCATCAAGACCGAAAACGTCCAGAAGGCCTTCGATGAATTCAATGAAATGGGCTTCGACCTTGGCGGCGCCGGTCCCGCGCTGCGCACCTCGATGTCCTGCGTCGGCGCCGCCCGCTGCGAAATGTCCTGCTACGACGAAGCCAAGGCGCTGCGCACCGTCATCAACAACAACCTGGACGACATGCACCGTCCGTCCTTGCCGTACAAGTTCAAGTTCAAGTTCTCCGGCTGCCCGAACGACTGCGTGAATGCCATCCAGCGTTCCGACATGGCGACCATCGGCACCTGGCGCGACAACATCCGCGTGAACGAAGCCCAGGTTCAGGACTACATGAAAGCCCACGGCATGAACGATCTCGTCAACGACGTGATCAGCAAGTGCCCGACCAAGGCCATCACCCTGGTTGAAACCGGCAAGTTCCAGGCCAGCGAGCATGTTTCCGCGGCCAACTTGGGCAACGGCCAGACCATGTGCATCGACAACAAGAACTGTGTGCGCTGTATGCACTGCCTGAACGTCATTCCCGGCGGTCTGCTGCCCGGTAGCGACAAGGGCGTGACCATCCTGGTGGGCGGCAAGGGCGTGCTGAAGATCGGCGCCACCATGGGTACCGTGGTGATTCCGTTCATGAAGCTCGAATCCGACGAGGACTTCGAGAAGCTGAACGAACTGGCTCGCAATATCCTCGACTTCTTTGCTGAGAACGCACTGGAGCACGAGCGTACCGGTGAAATGATCGAGCGTATCGGCCTGACCAACTTCCTCGAAGGCCTGGATATCCCGGTTGATCCCAACATGATCAGTGCACCGCGTTCCAACCCCTACTTCCGTTCCGACGACTGGGACGAGCAGGTGGAGAAGTGGAACGAGTACAAGCAGTCCGCCGCTTAAGTTTTCGCTTACCGCGGGCTCTGGTGAGAGCTGGGGCCCGTGCATTAAATCAGTTGGAGATAAAACATGGCAGAACTACGTCCGCCTATCGAATCCGGCGCCCCGGATCCGATGCCCTACATGCATCCCGTGATGGTCAAGAACTATGGCAAGTGGTCTTTCCACAGCCATCCGAAGCCGGGTGTCCTGTATCACCGCGCTGAGTCCGGCGACGAGATCTGGACCGTCAAGGCCGGTACCCAGCGCCAGATGGACCACTACACCATCCGTGAGCTGGCTGACATTGCTGACCAATATGGCGATGGTTTCGTGCGTTTCACCGCGCGTTCCAATATCGAATACATGGTGGCTGATGGTTCCAAGGTCGAGCCGCTGATCAAGGCGCTGAACGACAAGGGCTATCCCATCGGTGGTACCGCCAACTCCGTGTCCATGATCGCGCACACCCAGGGCTGGCTGCACTGCGACATCCCCGGCACCGACGCTTCCGGCGTGGTCAAGGCGCTGATGGACGAGTTGTATGACGACTTCGTCAAGTGCGAGATGCCCAACCGCGTCAAGATGTCGACCTCCTGCTGCGAGATCAACTGCGGCGGCCAGGCCGACATCGCCATCATCGTTCAGCACACCAAGCCGCCGAAGATCAACCACGATCTGGTTGCCAACGTGTGTGAGCGTCCGTCCGTTGTTGCCCGCTGCCCGGTGGCGGCGATCCGTCCCGCCCTGGTGAACGGCAAGCCCTCGCTGGAAGTCGACGAGAAGAAGTGCATCTGCTGCGGCGCCTGCTTCCCCCCGTGCCCGCCGATGCAGATCAACGACCCCGAGCACTCCAAGATCGCGATCTGGGTGGGCGGCAAGAACTCGAACGCCCGTTCCAAGCCGACCTTCCACAAGCTGGTCGCGTCCGGCCTGCCGAATAATGCGCCGCGTTGGCCGGAAGTGAGCGAGGTGGTCAAGAAGATCCTCGCCACCTACAAGGCTGACGGCAAGCCTTGGGAGCGCATGATTGACTGGATCGACCGCATCGGCTGGCCCGCATTTTTCGAGAAGACCGGTCTGCCCTTCACCAAGTATCACATTGATAACTGGCGTGGTGGTCGTGCCAACCTGAACGCTTCTGCGCACATCCGCTTCTAAGCTGTTTGGGGAGCTGTCAGCTCCGCCACCGCTCTGGCTGTGGCGGATGCTTGATAACAATGACTGGATTTTTCGGAGTTTGAGCTAGCCATGCAATTCGGCATTCTTGTAAACGAAGGGCCTTACAACCATGAGGCCAGTGACTCCGCTTATCTCTTCGCCCGTACGGCGATCGAGAAGGGGCACAAAGTTCCGCGTATTTTTTTCTACCATGATGGCGTGAACAACTCGACGCGCATGGCTGAGCCGCCGCAGGATGACCGCAACGTCACCATGCGCTGGTCCAAGCTGGCCGAAGAGCATGGCATCGACCTCGTTGTGTGCGTGGCCGCTGCGCTGCGTCGTGGCATCAAGGATGAGCTGCTGGCCCCGGGTTTCCGTATTTCCGGTCTGGGTCAGTTGGTGGAAATGGGTATTCAGTACGATCGTCTCGTGACGTTCGGTGATTAAGGGTTAACGAGATGAGCGATATGGACGATATGGATGACGGCTCGGGTGTCGTCAAGAAATTCATGTTCCTGAACCGCAAGGCGCCGCACGGTACTGTGTACGCGTTGGAAGGTCTGGAAGTGGTGCTGATTACCGCTGCCTTCGATCAGGATGTGAGCATGGTCTTCACCGACGACGGTGTCTACCAGTTGATGAAGGGCGTCGACACCAAGGGTATCGAGGTCAAGGATTTTTCCAAGACCTATCGTGCACTGGAAGGCTACGACATTGAGAAGCTCTATGTCGACCAGGTGTCGCTGGATGCGCGCGGTCTGACCGAAGACGACCTGATTGTGGATGTGACGGTGCTCTCCGTCGATGAGATGGCGAATCTCATGGCCGAGCAAGACGTCGTGATCAGCTTCTAAGGGGACCGGACATGCTGCATATTGTGAATAAATCGGCCACTGAGCGCAGTTCGCTGGAAAGCTGCCTGCGCATGGCCACCAAAGGTTCTGCTGTATTGCTGATCGAAGACGCGGTGTACGCGGCGACGAACGGTAACGCGGCAGCGGCGAAAATCCAGGCAGCAGCAGCTGACCTCAAGATTTACGCACTCGGTCCTGATCTGGCGGCGCGCGGCATGGCCGGGCGTGTGCTGGACGGAGTCAATGTCGTGGATTACGGCGGTTTTGTGGATCTGGTCGCAGAGCACAGCAACTGTCAGTCTTGGCTGTAACTTTTAATAGAAGGAGTATTGCTATGCCCATGGTGAATATCGCCGGTAAGGAAGTCGAAGTCGACGAGGAAGGCTATCTGGTCGACCTGTCGCAGTGGAACGAAGACATCGCCAAGTACATGGCCGTCGAAGAGAAGGTCGATCTGACCGACAGCCACTGGGAAGTCGTCAACTTCCTGCGTGAGTACTACGCCGAATACCAGATCGCTCCCGCTGTTCGCGTTCTGACCAAGGCCATTGGCAAGAAGCTCGGCCCGGAAAAAGGCAACAACAAGTACCTGTACGAGTTGTTCCCCTACGGCCCCGCCAAGCAGGCTTGTAAGATCGCGGGTCTGCCCAAGCCGACCGGCTGTATCTAAGTTGTAAGTCGTCGGGTCGCCTCGGATTTTCGGGGCGACTCCGATCGTTATGTTTCCCAATCAAATGGGGCGGGGTTGGCTCGCCTTGCGTTTGATTCGCAAACAAAACGTTGGTAAGGAATGCAATTCCGCCAGGCATTTCATCGCGTGGCGGGACGGGGTCCGATAGGAGAGTGAGTTTGTCTACTGTGACGATGATTTACGCCGGGATGTTCTACATCGCCACCTTCCTGCTGGTGGTGGGTCTGGTCTACAAGATTTTTGATTACAGCCGCACACCCGCACCGCTGGTCATCCCGACGACCCCTGCGCCGACTACGCGAACCGGCGTGGTGTACCGGATGGCGAAAGAGGTGGTGGTATTCGAGTCGCTGTTCAAATCGAACAAGTGGATCTGGGTCTTCGGCTGGCTGTTCCATTTCGGTCTGCTTCTGGTTCTGGCGCGCCACCTTCGCTATTTCACCCAGCCTGTCTGGTTCTGGGTCGACATCGTGCAGCCCTTCGGCAAATACGCCAGCATCATGATGGTCGCTGGCCTGGCGGGGCTGTTGGCGCGCCGCTTCGTTGTCGACCGGGTGCGCTACATCTCGACACCGTCCGATTATCTGATGCTGCTCCTGCTGATCGGGATCGGCGTGTCCGGCATGCTGATGACCTTCGTCGCCCATACCGACATCATTTCGCTGAAAGAGTTCTTCATGGGCTTGATGTATCTGGATATCCAGCCGCTTCCGCAGGACCCGATCCTGATGGTGCATCTGGCCCTGGTGGCTTCGCTGATGGTGATCTTCCCGGTCAGCAAACTGTTGCATGCGCCGGGCCTGTTCTTCAGCCCCACCCGCAACCAGGTCGACAACCCGCGTGAACATCGCCATGTAGCGGCATGGGCTGCACGCCTGGATCAGAACAACTGATTCGTCGACGACGATTGACGAACGCCTAAGTACGGACAGAGGACTCACACGTGGCTGCTGCTGAATTTGACATCCCAGAAATCAAGGACGACATCGAGGTTCCCAGGCTTCACGAAGGCGTCATGTCGCATGTCAAGTCCTTCCCTGCGCCCAAGTCGGTTCAGGACTTCATGGGATATCCGCATGAACTGGGCGAGGACTGGAAAGAGCGCGCAATCGACAAGATGGGCGACCTGCTCGGCAAGTATCGCTCGCTGAAGGTTTTCCTCGATGCGTGTGTGCACTGCGGTGCGTGCACCGACAAGTGCCACTATTACCTGGGCACCTCGGTTCCCAAGAACATGCCGGTGGCACGCCAGGATCTGATGCGTCAGGTCTACCGCCGTTACTTCACTACAGCGGGCAAGCTGTTTCCCAAGCTGGTGGGCGCCAAAGACCTCACCAAGGAAATCCTCGACGATTGGTACAGCTACTACCATCAGTGTTCGGAATGCCGCCGCTGCTCGGTGTACTGCCCCTACGGCATCGACACGGCCGAGATCACGATGGCCGGCCGCGAGATACTTAACCACGTTGGCATGGGTCAGAAGTATTCCAACGAGATTCTCGGCAAGGTGCAGAAGATCGGCAACAACCTGGGCCTGCCTGGTCCCGCGCTGATCGACACCCTGGAAGGACTGGAAGAGGACATCGAAGCCGACACCGGCGTGCCGGTCAAGATGCCGATCGACGTGAAAGGCGCTGAAGTGCTGCTGATCACGCCGTCTGCCGACTTCTTCTCCGAGCCGCATGTTGAATCGCTGATCGGCTATGCCAAGGTATTCCACGCGGCGGGCATCAACTGGACCCTGTCCACGCATGCGGCAGAAGCGGGTAACTTCGGCCTGTTCAACGGCAACTACGAAACGATGCGCAAGGTTGCCATGCGGATCAGGGATGCCGCGCTGGAGCTTGGCGTCAAGCGCATCGTCGTCGGCGAGTGTGGCCATGCCTGGCGCGTCGCCTACAGTTTCTGGAATACGCTGACCGGTATCGGCTATGGCGGCAACGATCCTTTCTCGATCGAACTGCAAAAGCAGCTCGATCCGACCTATCCGCAGCCGCAACATATTTGCGAACTGACCAACGATCTGATCAAGTCCGGCAAAATCAAGGTCGATCCGTCAATGAATGATGATCTGATCGTGACTTACCACGATTCGTGCAACGTGGCCCGTGCGTCGCGCATGGGTACTGAACCCGGCGGGCAGTTCACCATTCCGCGCGAACTGATCAAGTCGGTGGTGAACAACTTCCACAACATGGCGGACGACACCATCTATGAAGCCACGTTCTGCTGCGGCGGCGGCGGCGGCGTGCTGACGGACGACCTGATGGAAGTGCGCGTCAAGGGTGCGTTGCCGCGTGCTACTGCACTCAACAATGTGGTCAAGGAATACCAGGTCAACTTCATGGCCACCATCTGCGCCATCTGCAAGGCGCAGTTCACCAAGGTTTTGCCCAAATATGGCTTCGACATGAGCATGGTGGGCGGTGTGCATCAATTGGTTAGCAAGGCGATCAAGCTGGACTGAGTTGGGTCACAGAACTGATTGCGATTTATCTATCTTTAGTTACGTAGGCGTTAGGAGAACCAACATGGCTGTCACGACGAACAAAGCAAAAACCGAAGGCGTTACATGGCGTCGTTATAAGGATGGCGAGTCAGACGCTGACTTCCGTTCCGCACAGGACAGGATTTTCCAGTCGAGCTGGACGCACAAGTGCCCGGAATACATGCTCTCCACGCCGCCTTGCCAGGGTTCCTGCCCGGCCGGTGAAGACATTCGCGGCTACCTCAACATCGTGCGTGGCATCGAAAAACCGCCCGCAGGTGTGACCTGGCAGGAATATGCCTTCCGCCGCATCACCGAAGCCAACCCTTTCCCCGGCGTGATGGGCCGTGTCTGCCCCGCACCGTGCGAATCCGGCTGTAACCGCAATCAGGTCGAAGACCACGTCGGCATCAACTCGGTCGAGCACTTCGTCGGCGACTGGGGCATCGAAAACAACATGACCTACACGTCGACCGCTGCCGAAACCGGCAAGAAGGTTGCCGTGATCGGTGCGGGCCCAGCCGGCCTGGCCGCCGCCTACCAGCTGCGTCTGCGCGGCCATGGCGTGACCATTTTTGACGAGCACGAAGAGCTCGGCGGCATGATGCGTTACGGCATTCCCGGCTTCCGGACCCCGCGTGAAATGCTCGATGCGGAAATCAATCGCATCATCGCGCTGGGCGTAGAAACCCGCCTGAAAACCCGTATTGGTTCCGACGTCAGCTTCGAACAGCTGGAAAAGGATTACGACGCCATCTTCATGGCGATGGGCGCCCAGGCTGGCCGTCCGCTGCCGGTTCCCGGTGCTGAGGCTCCCAACTGCGTGACCGCTGTTGCTTTCCTGCGCGCCTTCAACGAAGGCCGTCTGCAGCACGTTGGCAACCGTGTGGTGGTCATCGGCGGCGGCGATACCTCGATCGACGTCGCCACCGTCGCCCGTCGTCTGGGCAATGTCACCAAGTCGGGTACGCACGACGAACGCCCGGAAGCCGTGATTGCCGGCCACATGGCATCTGATGTCGCCTCGATCTCCGCACGCGAAGGCGCCGAGGTGGTACTGGTGTCCCGCGCCACCATCGACAAGATGGCCGCCAACAAGCACGAAGTCGAGCATGCCCAACAGGAAGGCATCGAGATCATCGGCGGCGTGACCCCGGTTGCCGTGGTCGTCGACGCGAATGGTCGTGCCACCGCCCTGCGCGTGGCCGACTTCGTGATGGAAGGCAAGGAAACCAAGATCGTCGAAGGCACCGAGCGCGACCTGCCGGGTGACCTGATCGTTTCCGCGATCGGCCAGGGCGTCGATTTCACCGGCCTCGAGAAATTCAACAACAACAACGGCTTGATCAAGGCCGACAAGAACTATCGCTTCCCCGGCAGCGAGAAGATCTTCGTCGGTGGCGACGTGATCCGTCCGCACCTGCTGACCACCGCAATCGGCCATGCATCCATCGCCGTCGATGGCATCGATGCCTATCTGGCCGGCAAGGAACTCGACAAGCGTCCGAAGGTTGACGTCCACCACTTCGACGAAATCCGCAAGTGGCTCGAATCCGGCCACGAGTACAGCGAAGTCAAGGGCCAGATCTGGGGTACGTCGGAGCGCAAGGACATCCTGCACAACTTCGAAGACCGTTCGGCGCGCCACATCATTCCGCACAACGAACTGTTCCTTGGCCACTTCCCCAATGTTCCGCGCAACATCCGCGAGGTGACCGTGCTTGACAAGGAAGGCGCGCTGGGCAACTTCGAAGAGCGTCTGCATGCCCTGTCGGACAAGGCTGTCATCGACGAGGCCAAGCGCTGCATGTCCTGCGGCCAGTGCTTCGAATGCGACAACTGCGTCGTGTACTGCCCGCAGACCGCCGTGTTCAAGGTCAAGAAGAAGGACAACCCCACTGTCGGTCGTTACGTCGATACCGACTACGGTAAGTGCATCGGCTGCCATATCTGCGCCGACGTTTGCCCGACCGGCTACATCGTCATGGGTATGGGTGACTGAGCGTGGCAGGCAAGATCAAACGCCTCCTGGCTTTGGGGGCAGTCGTGTTGACGACTGCGGCCCTGGCCTGGGCCGGGTCGGATGACCAGCCCAAGGCCAGTGGCGCACCCAAGCCCGTGATTACGAAGGCTGTCAAGGGCGAGCAGTGCGTCGAACCCAATGACTTCATGCGGCGCAATCACATGAAAGTGTTGCTGCATCATCGCGATGAGACTGTGCTTGAAGGTATCCGTACCAAGAAATACAGTCTCAAGGAATGCATCAATTGCCATGCCAGTGAAAAAACTGGCAGCGTTGCTGCGTCCAAGGACGACTTTTGCGTGAGCTGCCACAGCTATGCGGCTGTGAAAATCGATTGTTTCGATTGCCACTCCACCAAGCCGCAGGGCTCGATGGCGATGCACCCGTTGAACGCTGAGACGGCGCATTACGCGCACAAGCTTGCGGCCCAGGCCAATAGCAAGATCAGCGCGGAAGAGATGGCTGGGATTGCCCAATGAACGATATGAAATCGATGTCCGACAATACGCCCAGTTCACCCGAGCGTCGTCGTTTTATCAGCGTCGCCACGATGACGGCGGCAGGCGTGACCCTGGCCCCTGGCGTGATGTTGATCGACGTGGCGCATGGTCGTCCTGAAGAGCAGGCTGCCAGCAGCGCGGTGCGTTGGGGCATGCTGGTCGACGCGACCAAATGCGCAAGCGGCTGCGACGAGTGTGTGTCCGCCTGCAGTACAGAAAACGGCTGGACCCCGGTGGCTGAAAGCAAGCATCCCAAGCAGGCGCCGCAATGGATCCGCAAGCTGGAATTGCAGGACCCGCTGACCCAGGCAGAAACCAATCTGCCCATGATGTGCCAGCATTGCGAAGAACCGCCATGCGTGGACGTGTGCCCGACCGGCGCCTCGTTCAAGCGTGCTGACGGCATCGTGCTGGTCAACCGCCATACCTGCATCGGCTGCCGCTACTGCATGATGGCGTGCCCTTACAAGGCGCGCTCGCTGGTGCACGAGCCGCTGAACGATACCCAGAAGCCGGATGTGCCGCGTGGTATCGGCTGCGTCGAAGCCTGTACGTTCTGTGTGCAGAAAGTCGATCGCGGCGACGGTACGACGGCATGTGTCGAAGCGTGTACGGCCTCGGGTCACAACGCCCTGGTGTTCGGCGACATGAACGACCCCGAAAGCGAGATCTCCAAGCGCCTGCGCGAACTGCCGACCAAGCAGGTGCGGGCCGATCTGAATCTCAATGTCGGCGTTCGCTATCACGGAATCTAAAACAACATGGCAAGCATCACTTTCCGCGAAGTAGAAGGCAGCAGCATGAAGTACTGGCTGCTGTTCGGAGGCATCGGCCTCTTCGTACTGTTCGGCTTTTTGTCCTATTTGTACATGCACCATCACGGCCACGTCGTGACCGGCATGGACAACCAGATCGTCTGGGGCCTGCCGCACGTATTTGCAGTGTTCCTGATCGTGGCCGCCTCGGGCGCACTGAACGTCGCGTCGATCGCGTCGGTGTTCAACAAGCCGATGTACAAGCCGTTGGCACCGCTGTCGGCCATCCTGGCGCTGGCACTGATGCTGGGCGGTCTGCTGGTGCTGGTGCTCGACCTCGGTCGCTCCGATCGTCTGATCGTGGCGATGACGCACTTCAACTTCAAGTCGATGTTCACCTGGAACGTGTTCCTTTACTCCGGCTTCTTCGCGCTGGTGGGCATCTACCTGTGGACCATGCTGGATCGTAACGTCAAGGCCTACTCCAAGGCGGCCGGCACGGCGGCATTCATCTGGCGGCTGACCCTGACCACCGGTACGGGTTCACTGTTCGGTTTCCTGGTTGCACGCGAGCTGTACGGGACCTCGATGCTGGCGCCGATGTTCATCATCATGTCGTTTGCCTACGGCCTGGCCATCTACCTGATGGTGCTGGTCGCGGCCTACGCCTGGACCGGACGGCCGCTTGGCGATGCCGTGATGATGCGATTGAAGAGCCTCCTCGCGGTATTCGTCGCAGCAGTGCTCTACTTCGTCGTGGTATATCACCTGACCAACCTGTACTTCGCCAAGCTGGGCAGTGTCGAAAGCTTCATCCTGCGCGACGGCGGCATCATCACCACCTTGTTCTGGGTGGGGCAGATCGTAATCGGCTGTGTCGTTCCGCTGGTCATTCTGCTGAGCGGTCTGGGCAGGCAGCGCAGCTGGATCATGATCGCCAGTGCGCTGGTCATCCTGGGCGGTATTGCGCAGATGTACGTCACCATCATCGGGGCCCAAGCCTATCCGCTGGACATGTTCCCGGGGATGACGATGAAGAGCAGCTTCTATGACGGGGTGATCCACGAGTATTCGCCGACCATGGCTGAACTCTTCCTGGGGCTGGGTGGCGTCGCCATCGCGCTGCTGGTCACCACCTTTGCCGTCAAGGTACTGCGTTTGCTGCCGGCCAATCTGGACGATGCCACGATTGCCAAACTGGAACATTGATGCATAACCTGCCGGGCGCCAGTCTGGCAGGGATCGTCCGGAATGAACCAGCAAGCCACATCAAACGATTCTGACAAGCGCGGGGCTCCAATGCCCCGCGTCTTCATTTCTGCCGCGCACAAATCGTCGGGCAAGACCACGCTGACGCTGGGCTTGTGCGCTGCCCTGCATGCGCGTGGCCATGAGGTTCAGCCGTTCAAGAAAGGCCCGGATTACATCGATCCCCTGTGGCTGGGTATGGCGGCACAGCGCCCCTGCTACAACCTCGATTTTCACATGATGCAGCGCAGCGAAATCGAGCGGCAGTTCGCCCGTGCCGCAGCTGGCGCCCACATCAGCCTGATCGAGGGAAACAAAGGGCTGTATGACGGCCTCGACCTCGACGGCAGCAACAGCAATGCCGCGCTCGCCAAATTGCTGGGTGCGCCGGTGGTGTTGGTGATCGACGCGCGCGGCATGACACGCGGGGTAGCGCCGTTGATCCTGGGGTATCAGGCGTTCGATCCGGACATCCGCATCGCCGGCGTCATCCTCAACAATCTCGGTGGCAGCCGGCATGAATCCAAGCTGCGCGCGGTGATCGAGCATTACACGGATGTCGAAGTGATCGGCGCCGTCCAGCACGACGCCAGCATGCAGATCGCCGAGCGTCATCTGGGTCTGGTGCCGGCCAACGAGCAGCAGGCTGCACGGGCGCGCATCCAGCACGTAGGCGAGCGGGTCGCCGCCCAGGTCGACCTCGATCGGCTGCGGGCCATCGCCGACAGCGCGCCCGCACGTGAGGCGCCGGACGAGCATCCAGCCCCGGCAGCGGGGGTGCAGGTGCGGGTGGCAATCGCCCACGACCCGGCCTTCGGTTTCTACTACAGTGAGGATCTCGACACTCTCCGTGCATCCAATGTCGAACTGATCGAACTGGATACGCTGCATGCGGACACGCTGCCTGATGTGGACGGACTCATCATCGGGGGCGGCTTCCCTGAAGTGTTCATGGCCGAACTGGAGGCCAATGTTTCCTTGCGCAGCCGCATTCGACGCGCCATCGAAGCCGGGCTGCCCACCTATGCTGAATGCGGGGGCCTGATGTATCTGTCGAGACGGCTCGACTGGCAGGGAAAGCGTTGCGAGATGGTGGGGGTGGTGCCAGGCGACACGGTGATGCATGATCGTCCCGTGGGGCGAGGCTACGCGCGGCTGCAGCCCACTGGCGACGATCGCTGGCAGGAAACCGCCCCGATCCCCGCACATGAATTTCACTATTCCAGCTTGGAAAATCTCCCGGCCGACTCCATCTATGCATATCAGGTCAAACGTGGCCATGGCATCGATGGCGTACATGACGGCTACCAGCAATACAATCTTCTCGCTGCTTACGTGCATCGCCGTGGCAGCGGGGAACGGGGCTGGATCGCGCCTTTTCTGAACCAGGTGCGTGCGCATAAGGCGCGCGCTGCCGCTTAATTACCGAGGGATGAACCCATGATCAAGATCACCGACGCTGCTGCCGCGCAGATTCGCGCCGCCAACAACAATCCGGATGTATTCGAGATGATCCTGCGGGTGGCTGCCTATCAGGAGGACGACGGCAGCGTGAACTACGGCATGGGCTTCGATACCGAACGCGAGGCCGACGAACATCTCGTCGTCAATGGAATCGAAATCCTGATTGCCGCGTCCAGCACGCCGTATCTGCAGGGCGTAACGCTCGATTTTGTCGAAATGAATCCAGGCGACATGCGCTTCATCTTTATCCCGCCCTATTCGGCAGAAGACGGACCCGAGTCCGATTCAGAGCCGGACGCTGACGCCACCTCCGCCGAGTAAGCCATGAATTACCTGCCGATTTTCCTTGACCTGCGCGATCGCCACTGCCTGGTGGTGGGCGGTTCCGAGACAGCCGCACGCAAGGCCGAACTGCTGCTGCGTGCCGGTGCGCGCGTCGATGTCGCTGCGCCCGCTTTGCACGAAGGCTTTGGGCGCCTGCCGCATGCCGATTGCCTGAACCGCGTGGCGGATGTCTTTACGCCCGACCTGCTCGATGGCAAGGATGCGGTGATTGTGGTCGAGGAGGATGCGGCCGCCGCCAAGCTTGTCGCGGACGCGGCGCGGGCACGGCATATTCCGGTGAACGTGGCCGACAAGCCGGCATTGTGCAGCTTCATCCTGCCGTCGATCATCGACCGTTCGCCGATCATGGTGGCGGTCTCGAGCGGCGGCGAATCGCCGGTGCTCGCGCGTATGCTGCGAGCGCGGCTGGAAACCCTGGTCCCGGCTGCGTATGGCCGCCTGAGCGCACTGGCTTCGCGCTACAAGGATCGTGTGCGTGCGGCGATCAAGCCGGAACAGCGACGCGCGTTCTGGGAGAAAGTGTTCCTCTCGCCGGTTGCCGAAATGGTGTTTTCCGGTCGTGATGTCGAGGCCGAGGCGCAGCTTCAGGCCATGATCCAGGACGGTGCCGAGCATACGATCAGCCGCGGTGAGGTCTATCTGGTTGGTGCCGGCCCGGGCAATCCCGACCTGCTCACCTTCCGCGCCCTGCGCCTGATGCAGCAAGCTGACGTGATCGTTTACGACCGCCTGGTCTCGCCGCCCATCCTCGACATGTGCCGGCGCGACGCCGAGCGCATCTACGTCGGCAAGGAGCGTGACGACCACGCAGTGCCGCAGGAAGAGATCAACCTGATGCTGGTGCGACTGGCCAAGGAAGGCAAGCGCACGCTGCGGCTGAAGGGTGGCGACCCCTTCATCTTCGGTCGTGGCGGCGAGGAGATCGAAACCCTGGTCGAGCACGGCGTGCCGTTCCAGGTAGTGCCCGGCATCACCGCCGCCGCCGGCGTGGCATCCTACGCAGGCATCCCGCTCACCCACCGCGACTACGCGCAGTCGGTCGCCTTCGTCACCGGTCATCTGAAGGAAAACACCTTCAACATGAACTGGGAAGGCATCGCGCGCACGGACCAGACCATCGTCATCTACATGGGGCTGAAGGGCCTGCCGATGTTGTGCGAGGCGCTGATCAAGCACGGCCTGACGGCTGCCACGCCGGCGGCCATCATCCAGCATGGCACGCTGCCGACGCAACGCGTCATCACCGGCGATCTCACCACGCTGCCCAAGCTGGCTGAGCAGGCCGGGCTCAAGGCGCCGACGCTCATCATCGTCGGTAATGTGGTCAAGCTGCGCGAAAAGCTCGGCTGGTATCAGCCCGAGCTGCACAGCGAGCAGGCCCATCTCACCCCGCTCGAGGCGGTGGACCACTTGCGCTGAATCGTTCGACCGGTACGCGATTTCAGGGCCGGGCGGCTGCAGCGCCCGGCGTGTCGTGCCGAAAGCCGGCGCACTTAGACGTGTGCCTCGGCCTGTTCCTTCACGCATTCGCTTACGCGGCGCACCATGCTGTTCGCCAGCTCACGTTCTCCCACCAGGACATCCACGCTTTGTTCGCGCCGTAGCAGCGCAGCCTCGTCTTCACAATGGCTACGCACCAGGATATGGATGCGAGGGTTGAGCGTCCGGGCGATCTCGATCATCTTGCGCGCCTGGAAGGCGTCGGGAATGGCGATGACCAGCATCAGTGCGCGTGCGATGTGTGCCTGGATCAGGACGGCCGGTTCGGAGGCATCCCCGACAACGGCGTGAATGCCGCGGGTCCGCAGTCTTTCCACTTCCTCGCGCTGCTGCTCGGCAACCACATAGGGCTGGCCCTGGGCATCAAGTGCTTCCGCGATATGACGGCCAACGCGGCCGTATCCCCCCAGTACGATGTGGCCGGTGAGCGTGTGCGGCGTGACGTCAGCGGGCAGTTCGGCCAGCGGGTCGTCGCGCTGTTCCAGTTTGCGTGCCAGTTTCGAACGTGCGCGGATCCACGTCTGTGCGGGTTCGATGACCGTGAACACCAGGGGATTGAGCGCAATCGAGATCAGCGCGCCGGCCAGAATGAGGCTTTGCCCCTCGGCAGGCAGCACACCGAGCATCACGCCCAGGCCGGCCAGGATGAAGGAGAATTCGCCGATCTGCGCGAGGCTCGCCGAGACGGTCAGCGCGGTATTGAGCGGATAGCGGAAGGCCAGCACCAGCAGGAACGCCGCCAACGACTTGCCGAACACGATGATGGCAACCACGGCGAGTACCTGCAGCGGCTGCGCCAACAACACGCTCGGATCGAACAACATGCCGACCGAGACGAAAAACAGCACGGCAAAGGCATCGCGCAGCGGCAGTGTCTCCTCGGCGGCACGGTAGCTCAACGCCGATTCGCGTAGCACCATGCCCGCGAAAAACGCACCCAGCGCAAAGGAGACGCCAAACAGCACGGACGAGCCGTAGGCGATGCCGAGCGCCGCGGCCACCACGCACAGCGTGAACAGTTCGCGCGAGCCGGTGCGGGCAACCTGCCACAGCAGCCAGGGAAAAAAGCGTCGTCCGCCTACCAGCATCAGCCCGATGAACAGCGCGACCTCCCCGAGCGTGATCGCCAACGTGGCCAGCAGCGAATGATCGCTTGCCGTCCCGGGAGTGTTGCCGAACACCTGGGCCAGCGGTGGCAGCAATACGAGCACCATCACCATCACCAGGTCTTCCACGATCAGCCAGCCCACTGCGATGCGGCCGTTCGGCGTGGCCAACGCTCCCAGGCTTTCCGGCCGAACACGATGCCGGCCATCAGGTTCCAGCCCCACCAGCTGGCCAACGCTACGCCCATCGCAGTCGCCACGGCAATCTGGACTACGGCGCCGGGCAGGGCGATCTTCTTCACCGACAGCAGGTCATCGAGCGAGAAATGCAGGCCCACGCCAAACATCAGCAGCATGACCCCGATTTCCGCGAGTTGGCCCGCAAGCGCGGTATCCGCCACGAAACCTGGAGTGAAGGGGCCGATCACGATGCCGGCCAGCAGATAGCCGACCAGTGCGGGCAGCCGCAAGCGAACGGCAATGAAACCGAATATCAGCGCCAGGCCGAGCGCGGCAGCAATGGTGGTGATGAGTTCGACGCTGTGTGGCATGGCAGGTGAGCAGATGAAGCTTTAGCGGACACGAGTGGTTTAGTGTACTGGATGCAAATTCATTTCCCGACGCGTTTATCGTCGTCGTGGTGGCTGGCCCATTCGCGAGTCGCGTCTAGAATAAAGGATGGAGTTATCCTGTAAGAGCCCCTTATGACCACGACGCTTACCATTGACGGCAACGAAGCCGTTGCCCGCATGGCCTACCTCGGCAACGAGGTGATCGCGATCTATCCCATCACACCGGCATCCAGCATGGGCGAATGGGCGGACGAATGGGCCTCGCAGGGCAGGCCCAACCTGTGGGGGGCGGTGCCGAAAATCATCGAGATGCAGTCGGAGGGGGGGGCTGCTGGCGCGTTGCATGGCGCGCTCACGTCCGGCGCGCTGGCGACCAGCTTCACGGCCAGCCAGGGCCTTCTACTGATGATTCCCAACCTCTACAAGATCGCTGGCGAACTGACGCCTTTCGTCCTGCACGTCGCGGCGCGCACGCTGGCGACGCATGCGTTGTCGATCTTCGGCGACCAGTCCGACGTCATGGCCTGCCGTGCCACCGGCTGCGCCATGCTTGCCGCCAATTCCCCGCAGGAGGCGCAGGATTTCGCGGTGATCGCGCAGGCGGCGACCTTGGCGGGACGCATTCCCGTCATCCATTTCTTCGACGGCTTCCGGACTTCGCACGAGGTGGCAAAGATCGCTGCGGTCGATGCGGAAACCGTGCGCGCGATGATCGATGACGATCTGGTGGCGGCGCATCGGGCACGCGCGCTGTCGCCGGAGCATCCGGTGCTGCGCGGCACCTCGCAGAATCCCGACGTGTTCTTCCAGTCGCGCGAACGTGCCAATCCCTACTACGATGCCTTCCCCGGCATCGTGCAGGACGCGATGGATCGTTTTGGCGAACTCTCCGGACGCCGGTACACGCTGTTCGACTATGTCGGAGCGACGGATGCCGAACGGGTGATCGTGCTGATGGGCTCCGGCGCCGAGACCGTACACGAGACAGTCGAGCATCTTGTCGCGCGTGGCGAAAAGGTGGGTGTGCTGAAGGTGCGACTGTACCGGCCGTTTTCACCGGCGGCGCTGCTCGAGGCATTGCCGCCAACCGTCACATCCATTGCCGTTCTCGATCGCTGCAAGGAACCCGGCGCCGATGGCGAACCGCTCTACAAGGATGTGCTCGGCGCGCTGGCGCAGGCCTCGGCAGATGGCCAGCGCAGCATGCCGCGCGTGATCGGTGGCCGCTATGGGCTTGCCAGCAAGGAATTCACGCCAGCCATGGTCAAGGCGGTGTTTGACGAACTGGCCGCCGCCACACCGAAACGCCAGTTCACCGTCGGCATCCACGACGATCTCACCCACCTGTCACTGCCATGGGACACCGCCTTCCGCACCGATGCGTCGCGGCAGTTGCAACACGCCGTGTTCTGGGGGCTCGGCGCCGACGGTACGGTGTCGGCCAACAAGAATTCGATCAAGATCCTCGGTGAGGCCACCGACCTGCAGGCCCAGGGCTATTTCGTCTACGATTCGAAAAAATCCGGTGCCGTCACGGTGTCGCACCTGCGTTTTGGTCCGGCACCCATCCGCTCCACCTATCTGGTCGAACCAGGCATGGCCGGATTCGTCGCCTGCCACCAGCCGATGTTCGTCGACCGCTATGAATTGCTCGAACACGCCGCGCCCGACGGGGTTTTCCTGCTCAACACGCCCGCGTCGCCGGACCAGGTATGGGATACGCTGCCGCAGACATTGCGCGCACAGATGCGGGAGAAACATCTGCAGTTGTGGACGATCGACGCCTACGCCGTCGCCGCGGAGGCCGGCATGGGACGGCGCATCAACACCATCATGCAGACCTGCCGGCATCCTGCCGAAGGACGAGGCGATCGCCGCGATCAAGCAGGCGGTCGACAAGACCTACGGCAAGAAGAGCCGCCGGCTGGTCGAGTTGAATTACCGTGCCATCGACATGACCTTGTCCAGACTGCACCAGGTTGCGATTCCCGCCCAGCGAGCCTCAAACGTGGCGCCCGGACCGCTTGCTGAAGCCGAGATGCCCGTTGCCTATCCGGATTTCGTGCGCGATTTGACGCTGCCGATCTACCACGGCCACGGCGATGCACTGCCGGTGTCCCGCCTGCCAGCAGATGGCAGCTACCCGCTCGGCACCGCGCAATACGAGAAGCGCAACATCGCGCTGGAGATCCCGGTGTGGGAGGCCGACCTCTGCACCCAGTGCGGCAAGTGCGTATTCGTCTGCCCGCATTCGGCAATCCGCGCGCGCGCGTTCGCGGCCGAGGCGGTCAAGGAGGCACCGCCGACCTTCAAGCACGTGCCGGCGAAGAGCAAGGAATTTCCTGCCGGGACCCACATCAGTTACCAGGTGGCAGCGGAAGACTGCACCGGTTGCGGCGATTGCGTCGAGGCCTGCCCGATCCACGACAAGTCCAATGTCTCCCGCCGGGCCGTGAACATGGCACCGGTTGGCCCGCTGCGCGAGCAGGAACGCGACAACTTCGCTTTCTTCCTGCGCTTGCCCGAGTTCGATCGCGCGGGGGTGAAGCACAACACCATCCCGGGCGCCATGCTGCTCGATCCGCTGTTCGAGTTTTCTGGCGCCTGCGCGGGCTGCGGCGAGACGCCCTACATCCGGCTCGCCACCCAGCTGTTCGGCGACCGCATGCTGGTCGCCAATGCCACCGGTTGCTCGTCGATATACGGCGGCAACCTGCCGAGCACGCCCTACACGGTGAACGGCGCTGGGCGCGGTCCGGCATGGAGCAATTCGCTGTTCGAGGACAATGCCGAATTCGGCCTCGGCATGCGGCTGGCGGCCGACCAGTTGATGGGCTACGCGCAGCAGCTGGTCAAGGAAATGGCCACGGAGATCGGCGGCGATCTTGCCGACGCACTCGTCACAGCCGACCAGCGCGAGGAGGCGGAGATCGTCGCGCAGCGCCAACGTGTGGCACGGCTGCTCGAAAAACTGGCGTCTTCGCGGCACCCGCGCGCCAGGAAACTTGCAAGCGTCGCCGAATGGCTGATCCGCCGCTCGGTGTGGATCATCGGCGGCGACGGCTGGGCCTACGACATCGGCTACGGCGGCCTCGACCATGTGCTGGCGCTGCCCTACGACGTCAACATCCTGGTGCTCGACACCGAGGTCTATTCCAACACCGGCGGCCAGACATCGAAGGCCACGCCGATCGGCGCGGTCGCCAAGTTCTCCGCTGGCGGCAAGGCCACCGCGAAGAAGGAGCTCGCCAAAATCGCCAGCGATTACGGTCACGTGTACGTGGCGACGGCAGCTTACGGCGCCAAGGACGTCCAGACCCTGCGCGTGTTCCACGAAGCCGAGTCGTATGCCGGCCCGTCGCTCATCGTCGCCTACAGCCCGTGCATCGCACACGGCTACGACATGCTGTATAACCAGCGCCAGCAGGAGCTCGCAGTGAAGAGCGGGCACTGGCCACTCGTCCGCTTCGACCCGCGGCTGGCGGAGGCCGGCGCCAATCCCTTCAAACTTGACTCCGCGGCACCCAGCCAGCCGGTCAAGGCCTTCATGGAATCGGAGACCCGCTTCGCCATGTTGCAGCGCAGCCATCCCGAAGCGGCGCAGCACTTCCTGGAGCAGGCTCAGCAGGAAGCCGACCGGCGCTACAAGGCCTATCAGGACATGGCACAGGGCCATGCCGACGAATCCAAATCCGGAGCCTGACATGATCGATCTCTCCACCGACTACCTCGGTCTCACGCTCAAGAATCCGCTGGTGCCCTCGGCCTCGCCGCTGTCGCGCGACCTCGACACCGCCTTGCGGCTGGAGGATGCCGGCGCGGCCGCGCTGGTGATGTATTCGTTGTTCGAGGAGGAACTCTGCGCCGAGGACGCGATGCTCGACCGCTTCCTGTTGCATGCCAGCCTCGGCCACGGTGAAGCGGAAAGCTTCCTCCCCGGCCATGGCGAGTTCCGCGGCGGCCTCGAGCGCTATCTGTCGCACCTGCACCAGCTCAAACGGCGCCTGGAGATTCCCGTGGTGGCGAGCCTCAACGGTGTATCGCCGTCGGGGTGGGTGGAACTCGGGCGGGCGCTGGAACAGGCCGGCGCCGATGCACTCGAACTCAACGTCTACCATGTCGCCGCCGATATGCACGCCGCCGGCGAAGCCGTCGAGGCGCGCTACGTCGACCTGTTGACCCGGCTGCGTCGCGTGGTGAGCCTGCCCATCGTCATGAAGCTGTCGCCTTTCTTTTCGTCGCTGCCGCATTTCGTGCGCCGACTCGAAGCAGCCGGCGCGAATGGCGTCGCCGTGTTCAATCGCTTCTACCAGCCGGACATCGATCTCGACGAGATGCGCATGACCGACCAGCTGCATCTCTCATCGGCCGAAGAGGCCCTATTGCGTATCCGCTGGATCGCCATCTTGTATGGCCGTACCCGCCTGACGCTCGCCGCTACCGGCGGCGTCCATAGCGAAAGCGAAGCGTTGAAACTTTTATTGGCCGGTGCCGACGTCGTGCACCTGGCTTCCTGCCTGCTGCAGCACGGTCCTGACAAACTGACCGGGATTCTCGCGGCGATGCAGAATTGGATGGAGGAAAAGGAATATGCCTCCATCGCCCAGCTGAAGGGCAGCATGAGCCAGAAGAATCTGCCCGATCCCTCGCTCGTCGCACGCGCGAGCTACCTGCGGGTGCTGGACAGCTTTACTCCGCGGCCGGGTGTCTGGTCCTGAACCGATGCCGAACGCCATGTCGAGAGAATGGGGTGTAATACATGGTTGAACACGCCCTGGTCAGCCTCAGTGCCGTCGTCATCCTGGGCATTGCCGCCCAGTGGCTGGGTTGGCGTGTGCGCATCCCCTCGATCCTGTTGCTGCTGGTATTCGGTATCATGGCCGGGCCGATATTGGGTTGGATCCATCCCGGCGAGCTGCTGGGATCGCTGCTGTATCCAGTGGTCTCGCTCGCAGTCGCGGTGATTCTGTTCGAAGGCGGCCTTAGTCTGTCGGTGAAGGAGTTTCGCGCCATCGGCGGTGTGGTGGCCTGGCTGGTCACGCTGGGAGCGGGTATCACCTGGGTCATCGGCACGCTGGCGGCGCACTGGGTACTCGGGCTCGACTGGCCGCTGGCGATCCTGTTGGGTGCGGTGCTGGTGGTCACCGGTCCCACGGTCATTGGGCCGATGCTGCGATTCATTCGGCCGACAGGCCAGAGCGGCGCCATCCTGAAATGGGAAGGGATCGTCATCGATCCGATCGGTGCCATGCTCGCAGTGCTGGTATTTCAGGTCACGGCCTACTCGGGGGCCGAACATGGAATGATCGTGGCAACCGGCGTACTGAAAACCATCGCCTTCGGGACCCTGGTCGGCCTGCTGGGGGCATTGACCCTGGGGCTGTGCCTGAAGCGCGACCTGATTCCCGATTCCCTGCAAAATCCGGTGGCCGTCATGTTCGTCGTCGCCGTCTTTACCGGCGCCAACCTGCTGCAGTCCGAGTCGGGTCTGCTGGCCGTGACGATCATGGGATTTGCCATGGCCAACCAGAAAGCCGTCCCAATTAATCACATCGTCGAATTCAAGGAGAACCTGCGGGTACTGCTGATTGCGGGCGTATTCATTCTGTTGGCCGCCCATCTCAAGCCGTCGGACCTCGACCAGATCGGGATCGCCAGTTTCATGTTCTTCCTGGTCCTGGTGTTCATTGCGCGCCCCGCAGCCGTCTTTGCCTCCACGCTGGGGAGCAAGCTCAGTTTTCGCGAGAAGCTGTTCATGTCGTGGATGGCGCCACGCGGCATCGTCGCCGCTGCCGTGGCGTCGGTGTTCGCACTGCGCATGGAAGAGGTGGGGCTGGCGAATGCGGATGTGCTGGTTCCGCAGACCTTCTTCGTCATCATCGGAACCGTAGCCCTGTATGGCCTGACTGCGCCACTGGTCGCGCGACGGCTCGGTCTGGCCAAGGCCGAGCCGCAAGGCGTCCTCTTTCTGGGAGGACGTTTCTGGGTTCGCGAGATGGCCAAGGTTCTCCTGGATGAAGGCTATCCGGTCATGCTGGTGGACAACAGCCAGCACAACGTGTCGGCGGCACGCATGGCCGGCATCCCGGCCTTTTATGCCAGCATCTTTTCCGACACCGTGCTGGACCGTGTCGAGATCAGCGGGATCGGGAAACTCATGGCCATGACCAGCAACGACGATGTCAATTCGCTGGCGGCGCTGCACTTCGCTCCCTTGTTCGGGCGTGCGCAGGCCTACCAGCTGATGCCCGAGGATGAAAAACAGCTTGCGGCCCACTCACGTCATCTCAGGGGCCGTTTCCTGTTTGGCAAGGACATGACGCACGCAGCCTTGACCCGATGGTTCACCGATGAGGCCGTGGTCAAGAAAACCCGGTTGAGCGAGGAATTCGGCTTCGAGGAATTGAAGGCCCAGTATGGCCAGGTGCAGCCGCTGTTCCTGATCACCGAAGAGGGTGCACTTCAGGTCTTCACGGTTGAAGGGACCATCAAGCCGCAGGCCGGGCAGACCTTGATCAGCCTGGTGCTGGCACAGCCGGAAGCGGAGAAACTTGCTGCAGCCACTGCGCAAGCGACACCGTAAGCCCCTGCCTATGTGGCGTGCGCTTCCGCAATATTTCCCGGACAGATGATCGATATCCGGGTCAGGAGGAAGCAGGCGGGATGGAATAGAAGCGATAGCCATTGCGCCCTGCCATCTTGGCGGCGTACATGGCTTCGTCGGCGCGCGCGACCAGGGTTTCCGCGTCGCTTCCGTCTTCCGGCAGGATGCTGATTCCGATGCTGAGGCCGAGCAGGACTTCGCGTGCGCCGGCAGTGATGGGCGTCTCGAATTGGGCGATCAGCTTGTGTGCGATCGCGGTCACCGGTTCCCGCGTGTCCAGCGATTCGATGAGGATGATGAATTCGTCGCCACCCAACCGGGCCAGCGTGTCCACCGCCCGCACGCAGTGCTGCAGCCGCGCGGCGACCACCTGCAACACGCGGTCGCCCGTGGCGTGGCCATGGCTGTCGTTGACGTCCTTGAAATTGTCGAGATCGACGAACATCACGGCGAGCTGCGTGTCGGCCTGCTCGGCCCGGGCAATGGCCTGCTGCAACACATCGAAGAACATCCGCCGGTTGGGCAGTCCAGTGAGCGTGTCATGTCGCGACAGATGGTCGAGCGTGCGCCGGTGTTCGTCGAGCACCACCATCTGGTCGCGGATCTGGGTGTGCATATGCGCCACCCCGCGCGCCAGATCGCCGAGCTCGTCCTTGCGATTGAGCGGCAATTCGCCCAGGTCGCGCCCGGTCGAGACGCGACCCACTGCTTGCAGGATCAACTGCAGTGGATAGGTCAGCGCGCGCGACATCCAGAGTGCCAGAACGAAGGCGATGGCGCTGAAGACGAATACGATGTTCAAAGTGGCCGTGGCCAGCGTGTGGGTGGGACGCGTGATTTCCCGCTGCGGCATCGACAGGCCGACGATCGCAAACGGGTCGTCCGACACATAGTCTCCCAGCGGCTGCCGCAGGAAGACCGCCGTCGTGGGTACGGTAGGATGGCCGCGCAGTGGCGGCGGATTGTTCAGCGTAATCACCCGGTAGTCAGCTTTGCCGTCGACGATGTCTTCCACAGGCGGAAACACGTCCTGCGCCAGGATACGGCGGCCGCGCTGGAAGCCGAAGGTCTGCTCGGGATCGGGGTGGATCAGGAAATCACCCTGAGCGTTGGTGAGGTAAAGCCCCAGCGTGGACGGCAGATCGGCCTTCAGCAGGTCGAAGAGGCCGTTGAGGTCGATATTGATGACGACCAGGCCATACAGGCGGCCATTCGAGGCAAATACCTGACGCGCGACCTGCAGCGTGGGTTGGCCGTGGCCGGTATGGGCTCCCTGTTCCTGGTTGACGAAGATCGGCGAAAGATAGGTTTCCCCGGGTTTGAGCTTCAAGGTTCGGAACACGTAGGGGAAATGGCCTTTTTCCTGCAATGCGGCGTCGTCGACCCGCGTCAGGTCCGAGCCGTCACGATCGATCCGCACGACCTCCAGCCCGTGGCGGTCCGCCCGGATCAACCGTATCTGGAAGTACTCGGGCTGGATGGCGAGCACCGATTCGAAGATCCTGGCCAGATTGTTGCGGGCGGCAATGGCGTGCGGGGACGTATCGGGCAAGTCGGCCACGGCCTGGGTGGCCGGCAGCTCGGCCAGCAAGGTGGCCTCCTTGGCTGCCTCGCGAATGTTCAGGATGAGGCGGCGTCCGAGCACGCGCGTCGAAGTCAGCATTTCGCGTTCCGCCGCTTCGGCCAGCAGACTTTGGCTCGACCGGTAGGCGTAATAGCCGGTCAGTCCTGAGGCGAGGATGCCCAGCGCCGCCATGAGCAAGGTGATGCGGGTACGGATGCCGAGCTTCATTGCAGCAGGCGGGATTCGCGCTCGCCAGACAGGATGCGCTGCCATAGCCGGTTGCGCCAGGCGTCGTCTTCCACGGGTTGAAGCCAGATCACGCGGCCACTGGCATTGGCATGTGCAGCGCCGGTAGCCTCAAGTGTGTTGGCCAGCCCTTGGCGTGCGCTCAAGGCGTGGCTGACGGCGGGTTCCAGGGTGTAGTCGATCCAGGCTTCCGCCAATGCCTTGTTGCGCGCGCCATGGCTGACTGCCCAGCAATCGAGCCAGGCCAGCACACCATTGCGCGGGACCACATAACCGATGTCGGCGCCGGCGTCGCGCAGTTGCTTGACTTGTTGGCTTCCATAGTTGGCAAACAGCAGGGCGGCGGATTGCTCGCGAAACAGCTGCGTCGCCTCCTCGGGCAGTTTGTAGAAGGCCAGTGCATTGCGGCGCAACGCCAGCAGTTTTTTCAGTACCTGCTGCCTGGCACCGGGCGGGATATGGAATGGGTCGAGTCCGAGTGCCAGTGCCGCCAACGAGAAATTATGCGTGCCGCCGTCGAACAGCAATACCTGGCCGGCATACCGGGGATTCCACAGGTCGGCATATCCACTCGGGGTGGTCTTGAAGCGCCGGCGATCGTAGATCAGGCCCATTTCGGAATAGGTGTAAGGAATGGCGTACACCCTGCCGGCGCGGGTGATGCCGGGAATGGCGCTCAAAGGCCTGAAGCGGGGCAGTTGCTTGCGGAGATTGGGAATGTTCTGGGTGTCGATTGGCTGGATGAGGCCGCTGTCGATGTAGTGCACCATCTCTGCCGTATTGGCGGCGATGACATCGAAGTGTGCACCCTGGTCTGCAGCCATCTTCTCGCGCAGGACGTCGTCGTTGTCGACCAGCGTGACGTCCACATGTACGCCATGACGCTGCTCGAATATCTT
Organism: Thiobacillus sp. SCN 63-57; assembly: GCF_001725555.1. Taxonomy (NCBI): domain Bacteria; kingdom Pseudomonadati; phylum Pseudomonadota; class Betaproteobacteria; order Nitrosomonadales; family Thiobacillaceae; genus Thiobacillus; species Thiobacillus sp. SCN 63-57. The sequence continues at coordinate 166,175 of NZ_MEGP01000020.1, forward strand.
GACCAGGTCCGCGTCGGCGTAGCCTGGCCACGCCAGGACACGCAGCGTTTCCATTGCCAGGGCGGACGGCGGCATTCCCAGATACGCGGCCAATGCGATCCAGATAAACAGGACACGGCGGCTGATTCGCAAGCAAAGCATGATTGCTCAATTAGCGGATGCGCATTGACATTGTTTAGGGGGCAGAGGCCTCCAAAACGCAAGCCGACGTGCCCCGATTCCCGGGATGGCCGATTGCCGTGGAACTAGCGTCCGTCGTTTCTCCCGCCGGGGGCGACCCGGTGCTCGACGGCGAACACCGCCGCTTCCACCCGTGACGACAGGTTCAGCTTGGCGAGGATGTGGCGGACATGCAGCTTGACGGTGTCGTGGCTGATGTCGAGGGTGCGCGCGATGGCCTTGTTGCTTTCGCCGCGCGACAGGTGGGACAGGATTTCGCGTTCGCGCGGGGTCAGCGCGTCAAGTAGTGAACCGGCATCCTGGCCTTTCTGGTCGTACAGCTTGACCAGCTTGGCGGTCATGGCGGGCGCAACGACAGTCTCGCCGCGCTGGGCGCGCAGGATGGCGTCGACCACTTCGTCGGGTTCCATGCTTTTCAGCAGATAGCCGTTGGCGCCGGCACGGAGCGCCCGTGCGAGGTCATCCTCGGCTTCCGACAGGGTGAGGATGAGGATGGGCAGGTCGAAATCTTCAGCACGCAGTTGTTGCATCAGCGTGATGCCATCGGTGCCCGGCATGTTGAGGTCGAGAATGAGGACGTCAGGGCGATGCGCCCGCAGCAGCCGGGAGACATCGTCCGGATTGCCGGTGAAGGCCGTGACTTCGATACTGCCGCTCTGCTCGAGCAGTTCGGCCAGTCCCTTGCGGAACAGGGTATGGTCGTCGACGAGGATGATGCGGGTGAGGCTCATGCGACGTGCTCGCTGTGCTGATGGGATGCGGCGCGTTGGATGACAGTGCCGCCGGCCGGGCGGGACTCCACGCTGAGCTTGCCGTTCAGTTTGGCCGCGCGCTCGCGCATGATGGTCAGGCCGAAGCTCTTGCCCAGGGTGGACGATTCGTCGTTCTTCTTCTGCACGCCGACGCCGTCGTCGGCAACGTTGACGATGTACTGGCCGTTTTCCAGATCGAAGGTGATGACGACGTGGCGCGCGCGGGCGTGCTTGGCGATGTTGTAGAGCGATTCCTGGATGATGTGGAAGACCTGGATTTCCTCGTCGGGCGACAGCGAGACATCCTGCACCAGATTGAGGAAGTCGACGTCGGCGTTGGCTTTCTTGCGGAAGCTCTTGGCCATTTCCTGGATCGCCGGCACCAGGCCGCGCGGGTTGATGCGGTCGCGGTACTGCGTGATGAGGTCGCGCAGGTCGGCGTAGGCGAGGTCGACCGCTTCCTCGACGTCGCCGAGGTAACGATTGGCCTTGGGGTAATCCTCGTGGCGCATCGCGTCGCTCAATACGGTGAGGCGCATCTTGGCGTAGGCCAGCGTCTGCGCCAGCGAATCGTGGATCTGGTTGGCCAGCATCTGGCGTTCGTTCATCAGCGAGATGCGCATGTTTTCACGCGTCAGCCGTGCGTTTTCCAATGCGATGCCGAGGTGTTCGCTGATCGAGCGGAACAAGAGGCGCACATCCTCGGGGACGGTCTTGCCTTCTTCGAGGAACAGGTTGTAGACACCCATGACCTGGTTCTTGTGCATCAGCGGCACTGCAACCACGGTGTTGCAGCTGTCGCTGAAATAGGCGTCGTTGGCTTGACGCTTGCAGAAGGCGACGTTGTTCCAGCTGCTCACGGTCACCTCGCGCGCGGCCTTGCCGCATACGCCGCAATCGACGCTGACGATGTTTTCGTGCTCAACCAGTTCGGGCGGCAGCCCCACCGAGCCGATCAGCCGCAGGTGCGTGCGATCGTCGGTGATGACGCGCACCGCACCTGCCTGGGCACCCGCCAGCCGGATCATGGTCGACAGGAAGCGTCCCAGCAGCTGTTCGACGTTGGAATCCGTGGACAGGCTGGTGGTGATTTCCGACAGCACGCGCAGCGCCGGGATGCTGACGTTGCCCGAATCGGGCGGCGTGTGCTGGATCAGGGGATGGATGTTGTCTTTCATGGTGCGATCAGAAGACGTAGCTTTTCAGCATATCCGATTTATGCGCGATCCCAAGCCGCCGGGGCGAGTCGGTCGCGAAAAAACCGGCTGGTTCAAAGGGGTTTCCGCGTCAAAGCAGCTCCCCCTTGATGACGGGAATCACGCGTCCGCCCACACTTATTTCAGGAGCTCCATCGGACGTGCCGGCACGCAACTTCACCAGGGAAGGCCGGTTCATTTCGTATCCCTGTTCAATGCGCAGCGACAGGCTGGGTCCGGGGAGAATCGGATGTTCCAGGAGATAGGCGCCGAGGAAGGCGGCTCCGTTGCCCGTCGCCGGATCCTCGCGTACGCCGTGGGCCTCGAAAAAGAACCTGACGCACAGGTCGTTGCAGGCGTGATGCGTCTCGCGGCAGAACAGGTACACGAGAGAAGGGAAGCCTTGCCTGGCCAATGGCGTGAAGGCGTCGAGATCCAGTTTGCAGCGGCGTAGCGCATCGAGGCTGCGCAGGGGCACGATCATGGCTGAAATGCCGGCAGTCATCTGCTGGATAGGGGACGCCGTCTCGATATCGTCAGGCGAGATGCCCAGTGCCGCCGCAACGGGTTCGCGGTCGCATGTCGCTCCGGATGTCACCTGAGGTGCCTGAAACCATGCGGTCTCGGCTTCGTCGGCAGCAGCTTCGAACGTGACGGGGACCTGGCCGACCGCAAGATTCAGCCGTACCGGAGCCGAGGAGCCGGGCGCAATCTGTTCCCGGATGACCCAGGCCGTCCCGAGGATCGGGTGCCCGGCAAAGGCGATTTCCCGCGCAGGCGTGAAGATCCTGACCCGGTGGCCGCCATCGCGCTCCGGGGCGGTGTAGACGAAGGTCGTTTCCGAGAAATTCATCTCGGTCGCGATCTGCTGCATCGTTTCGTCGGAGAGGTCGTCGGCGTGGGTGACCACCGCCAGTTGGTTACCGGCGTAGGGTCGTTCTGCAAAAACGTCAACGATGTGGAAAGGGTGCGTCATGGCCGTGCTGCCCAGCAACAATCAACCAGGCAGTATAAAAGCTTTTCCTGCGTGCGGCGTACCGTTAAAAGCGGATGGCCAAGCCGGTCAGCCATGCCGAATCTGCGGCAGGGTGGGTCAGACCTTTGCGGTATCCGAGGTCAATATCCAGATTCGGGGTGACGGAATAGACCAGCCCCAGCACCATCGACCCCACGTTGGGATGACCCGACCGTTCGGCACAGCTTTCCACGCTGGCGTCGCCTACCAGGCGCAGCGATTCGCCGAGCGCGTATTCCGCGGCAACCGAGGCGTGGTAAATATGGTTCCGTTCGTCCGTTCCGTCGTGGATGTTGCGCGTATAGCCGAGATGCACGTGAAAGGTCCAGGGCTCGCCTGCATAGGTCATCACGGCGAACAGGCTGGGCGTGACGTGCCCCGCACTCAACCCCTTGTCGTCGTTTCCGGTCGGCAAGCCCAGCCCGGGACGCAGGGCGAAGCTCAGCGCACCTTCGTCGTAGAAGCGCCACTTGGCAGCAATCTCCATGTCCGCAAACCCCTGGACGGTGGCGTCCGTGGCAGCCAGCCGGTCGGTCTGGCGCTCATGCGGCAGGGAGGCGATCACGTCGAGGGTGTCCGTGAGGCCAATGGATAGAACAGTATTGATGCGCTGATCGCGCGTGTTGGTGGAGTCGTCCTTCGTGTGGCTGAGATCGTGCGTCAATTCCAGCTGAACATGGCCGGCGCCCTGGGTGCCGGTATCCTCCGTCAGGAGCGGGTGCGCGCCCAGCGCTGTCACGGGCCATTGGCCACACATGAGCAATACGAAGATGCTCACGATTCTTGTTGTTGTCTTCATTCCCTTGTTTTTGCTGCCGAGATCGTTTTTATCGAATGATTTTGGTGAGCCCGCTTCGGAGACGGGCCGTTCCTTGTGTCAAGAATCGGCGTTGGCGGACGCCGCGTTCATGTGCGGCTCAGGATTGCCGCGTAGTTGGGAATCTGCTTCCTGGAATGTTTTGTCCAGCAATTCGATCCAATGGCTGACCGGCACCGGCGACGCCAGGGCCAGATGGGTCAGACAGCCGATATTGGCCGTTGCGATGGCCTCCGGGCGACTGACCAGTAGGGTTTCCAGCTTGCGCTCGCGCAACGATTCCGAGAGCGTATGCTGCAAGAGAGAGTAGGCCCCTGCCGAACCGCAGCACATGAAAGGATAGCGAACGGGAAGGAGTTTGAACCCGGCGCGCTTCAGCAGTTTTTCGACCACGCCGTTCAGTTTTTCGCCATGCTGCAGGCTGCAGGATGACTGGAAGACGATGCGCCGCGGCTTCTGAGGTGTGGGCAGGGCATGAAGCGGGTCGTCCTTCCATTCCTCGGCGACGATTTCCGCGATGTCCCGAGTCAATTCCGAGATGCGGGCTGCCTTGTCGCGGTATTGGGGATCGTCGTGCAGCAGCTGGCCGTATTCGCGAAAGTGCATGCCGCACCCGCTGGCGGTGAGGACGAGGGCTTCGGCGCCAGCCTCGATGTGCGGCCACAAGGCGTCGATGTTCTTGCTCATGAAGGCACGCGCTTCATTCGTCTCGGCCATGTGATGGCTCAGGGCGCCGCAACAGCCGTCGCTGGCCGGAATCAGCTGGATTCCGAAGCGATCCAGCACGCGCGCGGATGCGGCATTGATGTCGGGCGCGAGGCCGGGCTGCACGCATCCCTGCCAGATCAGCATGCGCCGGCCATGCGGCCGATCGGGCCAGACGCCGGCCTTGCGCCGCTGCGGGATTCGCGCGCGAAGCTCATCCGGCAGGAAGCGTCGCAGGGCCTGCCCTGTGCGTAGCAACGCCGTGAACCGGTAACGGTAGGGCACCACGGCACGCAGCGCACGGCGGGCCAGTTTTTCCTTGAGCGGACGGGGGGATTCCTTTTCGACCAGCTCTCGCCCGATATCGAGCAGACGTCCGTAGCGGACACCCTGCGGGCAGCTGGTTTCGCAGGACCGGCAGCCAAGGCAGCGATCGAGATGGAGTTGCAGATTGGCGCTGAGCGTCCGGCCTTCAAGGGTGCTGAGGGAATAGGCCGGCAACTCAAGCGTGTCTGGGGTGGGTTCCTTGCCCTCCATGAACTGCTTGATGAGATAAATGCGCCCCCGCGGCCCGTCCCATTCGTCGTCGAGCAGCCGGAAGGTCGGGCAGGTAAAGGTGCATTGACCGCATTGCACGCAGGGAAGCAGGAGCGCTTCCGCTTCGCGTCCCTGCTCGGTATCGCGGTAGGGTTCGGCCAGCTCGATTTTCATTCCCGTTCTCCATGTAGAAACACGTGTTTTACCCGATGGATCGAAGTCTGGTTCCGAGGTTCGGGTGACGGCGTTTGACGAGATGGGTTTTCAGTGCGCGGGACTTGCGCTGCGCCTTCGTGATCACTGCAGGCGGTAGCGCGGTCGCTCAAGCTCATTCGTCAGTCGCCTTCGGATAAGACTATGGGCCAGGCAAAAATGCTTGTCCAAGACCTTCTTTCAATTGTGCCAATAGGAACGGATTATGGTGTGCCGGCACGTCGTCCGGAAACGCAATTTCCCAGCCGGCATACGTGATACACGGTGGCCGGGCCGGGCGGATTGGGCCGTCTGCGCGATGTCGCAGCCGGGATGGCGCGCGCCTGAAACGGCTATTCGTTCGAAGTGGATTCTTCGAGCAGGGAATCGAAATCGGCGCCGAACTCCGCGAGCGCGCTTTTGCTGGCACCGGGGCGGTTATGGCACCAGAGTGTTGCCAGTACGCCAAATGCCGTACAAGCCGGGCTCTTGTAACCTGACTTGCGGCAGATCAGGGTAATCGTGTGGTGCGGCATGTCGGGTTGCAGCATCACCGGATGGAGACCCTGCTGCGAACAGATGATGCTGTGGGGAAGGATGGTGGCAAGCCGGCCGAGGCGGGCGACTTCGACGATGACGCTGAGCGAATTGGTTTCCATCGCGATACGCGGCGTAATGCCATGTTCCAGGCAATACAGGTCGATATGGCGTCGCAGCGCAAAATCGGTATTGAGCAATACCAGCGACTCGTTTTCCAGTACCTGCGGGCTCAACGATTCGGTCTGGCCGGCGCGGGGGTGCGCCTTGCCGACGGCCAGGTTCAGCGTTTCAGTGAACAGGATATGGGTGTCGATCTCGTTCGAGCGGGCTACGGTCGAGAGTACGTTGGAGAAAGCGATACCAATATCGAGATTTCCCTCTGCCACGTCGGCCTCGACGGCATCCTGCGGCAGTTCGCGTGTGCTGACGGTGATTCCGGGATAGCGGGTATTGAAGGACTCCAGCAGGGGACTGACCAGGTGGTCGGTGATGGGTGTCATCCCCAGACGGAGCGAACCGCGGCTCAGGTCCTGCAGCTCATGGATGGCCCGCTTTCCTTCGTCCAGTTCGCGCAAGGCGCGGCGGGCATAGTGCAGATAGACCTCGCCGGCGGCAGTCAGTTGCACTGACCGTCCGGACCGATCCAGCAATTGCACGTCGAGCAAATCTTCCAGGTGCTTGATCTGCTGCGACAGCGTGGGCTGTGAAACGAACAGCAATTCCGCGGCGCGCGTGAAGCTCTGCATATCCGCCACCGCGATCAGGTAGCGAATGGAGCGAGGGAAGATGAGATTGCGTTGCATAGCCAAACCTTATAGCACTAATCGGAATAAAGACTTGGAAAACTATAGCCAGTTAGTCCATTGTTGTGAACATACGATTTGTATCGATGTTCCTGGAGACAGAGCAGCAGATCGACATAGGCCTTTCATTATGACCGAACCTGCTTGGACGGGGGCTGACCGGTAGTAAATCGGCATATTCGAGAATGTTTATGGACCATCGAGCACGTGTCGTAGTTTGACGTTGATCGGCATGCAGGGTTCTACCACATGAGTGTGCGGCACAGGCTGGCGCGCGTGGAAGTGGGGCGGCTGGCGGTCATTCTGTCTGGGTTACTGGTCGTTACCTGGCGGGAGCTAGGTAACAAGATTCGTTAGAGAGTGCACAAAGGAGGAAACACCATGCATATTGAACCAGGTATTGTTGAAGGCGCCAAAATGACACTGAGTTACGCTACGGCGATCGGGGTGTTTGGCTATACGGCGAAGCTGGCATTGAATTCGATCAAACAGGACGGGATCATCCCCCTGGGAATTCGCAGCCTGATCGCGGCAGCCCTCGTATTCAGCTTCTTCGAGGTGTTTCCGCACTATCCGATCGGTGTTTCCGAGGTCCACCTGATCCTGGGCTCGACGCTCTTCCTCATGTTCGGCGCGGCGCCGGCGGCCATAGGCCTGGCGCTCGGACTGTTGACGCAGGGCCTCTTCTTTGCGCCGTGGGATCTGCCGCAATACGGCATGAACATGACGACGCTGCTGGTGCCCCTGTTCGCGCTCAGCGCCATTGCGCATCGCTATATTCCTGAGAAAACGGCTTACAAGGATGTGAAATACAGCCAGTGCCTGGCGCTGTCGACCGCCTACCAAGGTGGCGTGGTGGCCTGGGTTGCCTTCTGGGCGATCTATGGTCAGGGCGTGGGTGCCGCGAATCTGGCGCAAATCGGGACGTTCGGTGTTGCCTACATGTCGATTGTCCTCATCGAGCCGCTGCTGGACCTGGCCATTCTCGCTGCCGTGAAGAGTTTGCATCAGCTTCAGGACAGCACGGTGTTCCAACAGCGTTTCTATCGGGTAGCGGCGGCCCGCGTGGGAAGCTGAACAACGCAACGGGGAGGGCTTCCGGGCAGTTGATGTCCTCCCCGCACGGATCGTTTACGCATTACCCGCACCCATTTGACCAGAGACACAGTTGCCGGGCGGCCCGTACGCCAGGTCAACGCAAGGAGCAGTACGGATGAATAAAACAGAAATGAAAGAAGCGATCCTCCAGGCCAAGTCCGGGAAAGGCTTGACGTGGGGCGACATCGCCAAGTCGGCGGGCTTGTCCGATGAGTTTGTCTGCTCGGCATGCCTGGGCATGAACCACTTGGAAAAACCGCAGGCCGATGCGGTGGCCGAGACGCTTGGTCTTGGCGGTGAGGTTTCGGCCGCGTTGCAGCGCTTCCCGACCAAGACATGGGATCGCCCCATTCCGACGGACCCGCTGATTTACCGCTGGTACGAGATGCTGAACGTGTATGGCGAGACGATCAAGGAGATGATCAATGAGAAATTCGGCGACGGCATCATGAGCGCCATCGACTTCACCATGAACATCGATAGACAGGAAGACCCGAAAGGCGATCGCGTACTGGTCACGATCAGCGGCAAGTTCCTGCCCTATAAATCCTGGTGAGCGCGTCATGGCTACGCCTCCGAGAGGGCGTTACGGGAGTGAGGTCCCGTTTGCCGTGAAGCTGCCTGAACTGATCATGGGAACAAGCATTCATTGAACATAAGTGTTAGGGCTCCTCAATCCGGTATCTACTCCTCCTGTGCCGGATGTCCTAGGGTTGCCGCCTCCTCGCGAGGCGGCTTTTTTTTATGAATATGCCGCAGGCCATGGTGCTGTGCGGCGACCTGGGCTTCAGCATCGATCCGCCACTCCGGTTGTCGGGAGGACACCTGCTTTTCGGATTCGGTTGTGCTGGACGATCGGGCTTCGTTTTAAAGATGAGGTGAAGCATGGCTGCGCGTGACCCCCACCGTTTCGTCAATGAACTTGATGAGGCCGCACTCGAACGTCTCGTCGCCCGACTTGAAAGCAGGGCACGCGATGGTGTCTTTGCACGCCTGCTCGACAACTATGTGGCTCGACTTGCCTTGCCCCCGTCCGCCCAGGTCCTGGAGGTGGGCTGCGGCACGGGTGCCGTGCTGCGGTCGATCGCGCGCCGAGGCGATTTTGCCGGCAAGGCGCTGGGGGTCGATCAATGCGGCCATTTCATCGATGCCGCGAACGGTTTCGCACGAAGCGAACATGTCGATGGGCAGATCGTTTTCCGGGTCGGCGATGCGCACCGCCTCGCGTTCCCCGATGCGACATTCGATGTCGTCATCGCGCACACGCTGATCAGCCATGTGACTGCACCGCTCGCGGTTTTGGGCGAGATGGCGCGTGTTGTCCGCCCCGGCGGAACCGTGGTTGTTTTCGATGGCGATTACGCCTCCCTGACCTATGCTTACCCTGACCACGACTTCGGCCGCCTTGTCGACGAAGCCCTGGCGAATGCCACGTTCAACAATCCGCGGATCATGCGCGATCTGCCGAGACTCCTGCCCGAGCTCGGCTTGAAGCTGGCAGACGCCTGGGGCGATGCCGTGGTCGAAATCGGTCAGGCAAGCTATTTCAAGTCGTTTGCCGAGACCTATGTGCCCTATGTCAAACAGGCAGGATTGCTGCCGGAACGCGCGATGGAGGTCTGGCACAACGAGCAGCGTCAGGCGATGGAGAACGGAACATTCTTTGCCGCGTGCAATTACTACACCTACATGGCGCACCGTATCTGATCCCCTTGTAAGTCAGCGTGGAACGATCCGGATGGAGATGTGAAAGATACCTATTGGATATTGTTTGGAGAGGTCTTTGAACGGCACTGTGACAAACGGGTTTCGATGTGTTCGGAAATGCTGGAATCCAGTCTGCAAGCGGGTCTTGGGCCTATAGCAAAACCCTATGGGGATCATCGGAATTAAGACTTGGAAACCAATAGTTAGATGACGCATAGTTGGGCCATCAAAGATCTGCGATGGAATCCACCGCAACGCAAACAGAAGGTGTAGACCCGAAGTACTCCAGATTTTTGGTGCTGGAAATTCGTAGAAGCTGAGTTGGCATGGAAGTAAGGCAATTGTAAATCGCATTACGGCAAGCCGACTTGTTCGTAATCCACAAAGGAGTCAACACAATGTCATCGTCTCACAGAGAAGTGGTTCTCCGGCATATCGAGACTGTCGGTTACATGCAGCCGGCTCTGCACCGCCAGACGCACGCGCCTGCCCCCGATCTAATCACCCCTGACCTCTGGAAGGCTTACACCCGTATTGTGCACGACGTCGGCGGCGAGCCGGATGTGCCTATGGCGTGGGAAGAAAAGCAAGAGGAACAGTGGGAGTTGAATACCTTTGCGACTGCCGAATGTCTTGCTTGGCGCGGAGCGTGGACGGCGGAAGAGCGGCGTCGTAAACAGAATGCGGACGTTGGTCAGACGCAGTACCTGGGTCTGCCTTACTACGGTCGATGGTTGCTGACGTGTGCGCGGATCCTGGTCGACAAGCAGTTCTGTACGCTCACCGAACTGGTCAACAAAATTGAGGAGGTAAAAAATCGCCATGTCTAAACCCCATTACGACAGAGAGCATCACGCCAAAATTGCCTCCGGCATTGGCGATCCCCAGTGCTTTCGCGGCAAGGCCGGTGAGGCCAAATTCAAGGAAGGCGAGCGCGTGCGGATCCGTGATCTACCGGACATTTTCTACACGCGCACGATGCTCTATACGCG